>NZ_JBBYGR010000047.1:0-101574 GCF_038405005.1 Xanthomonas sp. JL1
TGGCCGCGAGCGCGCGACGTCTCGTCGATGGCCAGCGACGTGACGTCGCTGAAGTCGGCCTGCTCCAGGGCCATCTCGACGTAGCGGTTGCACACCTGCATGCACCGGTACGCCGACTCGCCCACGATGCGCGCAACGGCCGCGAACGGCATCTGCTGCGACAACATCAGCACCAGCGCCTCGAACAACAGCGTGAAGCCCGACAACCGCCCAGCGAAGTCTGGCTCGACCAGGCGAACCGATCCGCCCCCAAGCTTCACACGCGGCGTGCGAACCTTCAGGTAGCACTCGTGCTGGAAAAAGTTCAGGTGCCGGTAGGTCTTGACCACGGTGTCATGAACCGGATGAAGCTCTTCTTGGCCCGATACCTTGAACCTCGTGCCCGGTTTGAAGTCCACCGGCACCGTCAACACCTTGGTCGCTTCGTCGAACTCGACCGCGCCTACCGACCACGGCGCGCCGATTCCCAGCGCCGCTTCAAACACCTTGGCCGTCATCCCAATCCCCGCGTCAGTGGTAAACCAGACGAAATCCTACCCACTCAAATTTTCAGAGAGCCTAAAAAACCAATAGTGGCATCTTCAGCCACTGGAGCAAGCTGAACGATGAAGGCGATTGTGCAAGCAGAAGCAAGCGAATGCGGGCTGGCGTCATTGGCGATGGTGGCGTCGGCGCATGGCATGCAATTGGATCTGCCCGAGTTACGCAGGCGTTTCCACTTGTCGCTCAAGGGTATCCGGCTCAACCAGTTGATCGAGATTGCCCAGACGCTGGGCTTCTCCACCCGCCCGCTACGGCTGGAAATGGAACAACTGGATCAACTCTCCCTGCCTTGCATCCTGCACTGGGATCTCAACCACTTCGTTGTGCTCGCCAAGGTTGGAAAATCGAAAGCGACGATCCTCGACCCGGCCATCGGCGAGCGCAGGTTATCGCTCGGCGAAGTGTCCCAGCACTTTACCGGCGTGGCACTGGAGCTGACGCCCACTGCCGAGTTCAAGCAGCACAAGGCAGCGCCTTCCATTTCCGCACGCCAACTCACCGGCCCCATCCGTGGGCTGTGGAGTGCGCTGTCGCAGATCGCGTTGTTGTCGCTGGCGTTGCAGGTCTTCGTCATCCTGGCGCCGTTCTACACGCAATGGGTGGTGGACCAGGTGCTGGTGTCGGCGGACCGCGACTTACTCGTGGTGCTGGGGCTGGGGTTCGGATTGGCGCTGCTGTTGCAAGTCGGCATTGGCCTGTTGCGTGGTTGGTCGGTGGTGTCGCTCTCCTCCCGGCTCGGATTGCAGTGGATGGGCAACGTGTTCGCGCACCTGCTCAAGCTGCCGCTGGACTTTTTCGAAAAGCGGCACCTGGGCGATGTCACCTCGCGCATGTCCTCGGTGCAGACCATTCAACACACGCTCACCACCAGCTTCGTCGAGGCCATGATCGATGGCGTGATGGCGATGGTGACGCTGGTGCTGATGCTGGTCTATAGCTGGAAGCTTGCCTTGGTGACGCTGCTGGCGGTCGCGCTCTATCTTGGCATCCGTGCCATTGCCTATAGGCCCATGCGCGACCGCACCGAACAACAGTTAGTGGCCGCGGCCAAGCAACAGACGCATCTGTTGGAATCGCTGCGTGGCATGCAAAGCTTGAAAGTGGCCGGTGAAGAATCGGTGCGCCGTTCCACTTACGAGAACTTACTCAACGACACCGTCAATCAGGACGTGAAGCTGGCGCGGATGTCCCTGGGCTTCAATACGGCCAGCCAGTTGGTGTTCGGCCTGGAGCGCATCGCGGTGATCTGGATCGGCGCCAGGTTGGCGCTGGACAATGTGTTCTCGGTCGGCATGCTGGTCGCTTACCTGGCCTACAAGGACCAGTTCGCGATGCGCGTGAGCGGGTTGATCGACAAATGGATCGAGTTCCGCATGCTGCGCCTGCACGGCGAGCGGCTGGCTGATATCGTGTTGACTCCGCCGGAAAAGCAGCACGCACAACCGCACGCGCTGCCACCCGCCGAGCCAAGCATCGAGGTGGAAGGGCTATCGTTTCGCTACGCCGACGGCGAGCCGTGGGTGGTCAAGGACTGCTCTTTTACGATTGCACCGGGGGAATCGGTGGCCATCATTGGTGGGTCTGGTTGCGGCAAGACAACGCTGGTGAAACTCTTGCTGGGTTTACTCACGCCCAGCGAGGGCACGATCCGGATCGGCGGGCACGATCTGCACAAACTCGGCCCGCGCACTGTGCGCGCGATGATCGGCGTGGTGATGCAGGACGATCAATTGTTTGCAGGCAGTATCGCCGACAACATCGGTTTCTTCGATACGGATTTCGACCTGGAACGGATCAAGGCGGCGGCGCAGTTGGCGGCGGTGCATGAGGATATCGCCGCGATGCCAATGGGCTATCACAGCCTGATCGGCGATATGGGGAGTTCGCTTTCGGGCGGCCAGAAGCAGCGGATTATTCTCGCGCGTGCGCTGTATCGGCAGCCGAAGCTGCTGTTCCTCGACGAGGCCACCAGCCATCTGGATGTCACCCGCGAGCGCCTGGTCAACGAGGCGGTGAAGCACTTGCAACTGACCAAGGTGATCGTGGCGCACCGCCCTGAAACCATTGCCAGCGCCGACCGCATCCTGGTGATGGAGCATGGACGGATCGTGCAAGAAGTGAAGTTGCAGCAATCGCCCGAAATACCACATCCTGAAGATCACGTCTTGAGTGCGTGAGGGCAGCCACACTCGCTGGCGCGCGATGTTCGAGCCGCTGTACGCCGTGCGCATCTGCGTGGTTCACCATCAGACCCGCCCCATCATGCAACAGGCGCCGACTGAGACAGCCGGCGCCTGTTGTGCGTCACGCAATCACGGGCATTACTTCGGCAACGGCGAGCGTCCCTGGATCGAAAACGACGCAGCATTGCCAGCGGCGCCAGTATCCGGCTGCCCACCGCCGACAAACAACGTGTAGTTGCCGGCTTCCACCGCGCGCTGCCCGCTGCGATCCACATCGCTCAACGCGCGTGCATCCAGATTGAAGGTCAGCGTGCGTTGCTCGCCCGCTGCAAGATGCACGCGCTGAAAACCGACCAGACTGCGCAACGGCGACTGCGGGCGGTCCGGATATTGCAGATACACCTGCGCCACTTCGTCGCCGGCACGTGCGCCGGTGTTGCGCACGGTGGTGGTCACCTGCAACGTGCTGCCGGCCTGCACCGCGGTGCTGGACAGCTGCGGCGCGTCATAGGCAAAGCGGGTGTAGCTCAGGCCATAGCCGAACGGAAACAGCGGCTCACCCTTGAAGTAGCGGTAGGTGCGGCCCTTCATGTCGTAACTGACGTACGCCGGCAGGTCCTTGGTGGAGCGATAGAACGTCACCGGCAGCCGACCGCCGGGGTTGTCATCGCCGGCCAGCATGCGCGCGATCGCGGTGCCGCCGGACTGGCCGGGATACCACGCGGCCACGATCGCATCGGCGTGCGTCTTGGCCCAGTTCAAGGCCACCGCGCTGCCGCTCATCAGCACCACCACCAGCGGTTTGCCCGAGGCTTTTGCCCGTTCGAGCAGCGCTTGCTGCGGGGCGGGCAGGGCGATGTCGTTGCGGTCGCCACCGTCGAAGCCGGGCACATCGATCCGCAACTCTTCGCCTTCCACATCCGGCGACAGGCCGACGAAGGCCACCACGGCGTCTGCCTGCGCCACGGCCTGCTCGGCCTCGGCCAGTTGCGCCGCGGCAGGGGCCAGCCATTCCAGGCGCACGCCCTGGTCCTGGCCGCGGTGCTCCATTTCTAGGCGAATCTTGCGCGGGCGGGTATCGTTAAAATGCAGCACAGTTTCCACGCTGCGGCCGTCGGCGTTGTGCATGCCGGCCGGCACGTGCTTGTCTTCGGCGTTGCCGGCAACCACCAGCTTGTCGTCGATATATAGGCGCACCGGGTCGTGCCCGGTGCAATCGAAGCAACGCGCCACGCGCACCGCCAGGGTGTAATCGCCAGCGCTGGGCGGCAGCAATTCGCCGCTCCAGCGCACCGCATAACGGTCGGCAGGGACACCCTTCGCCGGGGCAACCTGATCCCAGTTGAAGCTCACCGCGCGGTCCTGACGCACCACGCGCGCAGCACCGCTCATGTCGAGGTTGTCGAAATATTCGCCACGCAGCCCCGGCTTGCCATCGCTGCGCAGTGCAGTCTCCGGAATCATGCCCGGCACGCCAGCGGCCAACGGCGCACCTTGCGCATAACTCACCTGTTGCGCACCGAAGCGTTGGCGCAGGCCCAGCAGCGGCGTTACCGGCGCGGAGGATGTGCCCTGGTAATTGGCTTCCAGCGCGGCCAGGGCGTCGGCGTTCGGGCCGATCACCGCCAGCCGCGTGCCGGCGTTGAGAGGCAGCGTGTTTGCATTGTTCTTCAGCAACACGATCGACTCGGCCGCCGCCTGCAAGGCCAGCGCACGATGCTGCGCGTTGTCGACATCCTTCGCGCCCAGCCGTGCGTAAGGATCCTTGCGCGGGGCCTCCAGCTCGCCCAGGCGATAGCGGGCGGCAAACAGGCGCACCAGCGATTGGTCGAGCAAGGCTTCGTCCACTTCGCCGCGCGCGATCGCCGTGCCGAGTTCGCGATAGGCATGCCCACAATTGAGATCATGCCCGGCCTTGAGCGCTGCGGCCGAGGAGCCGGCATTATCCGGGCGGAAATAATGGAACTGGGTCATGTCGTCCACCGCATCGCAGTCGGACACCACAAACCCCTTGAAGCCCCAGTCGCCACGTACGCGGCCGTTGATCAACCAGTCGGCGGCGCACGCCGGCGTGCCGTGCAGCGAGTTGTACGCACACATCACCGCGCCGGCCTGTCCTTCGACGATGGCAGCGCGGAAGGCCGGCGTATAGGTCGCTTCCACATCGCGTGGCGACACATCGACATCGAATCCATGCCGGCCCGGCTCGGGCCCGCTGTGCACGGCGAGGTGCTTGGGCGTGGCGATCGTGCGCGGGTGGTCGAGGTCCTCGCCCTGCAGGCCGTGGATAAAGCCCACTGCCATCTGTCCGGTGAGGAACGGGTCTTCGCCGTACGTTTCCATGCCACGGCCCCAGCGCGGGTCGCGGAAGATATTGATGTTGGGCGACCAGATGGTGAGACCGGCGTAGCGCTTGTGGTCGTTGCCCGGGCGACCGGCCTGGTTGAACTTGGCGCGCGCTTCGGTAGAGACCACCGTGCCCACTTGCTGCATGAGATGGGTATTCCAGCTCGCCGCCAGGCCAATGGCTTGTGGAAACACCGTGGCATAACCGTTGCGGGCGATGCCGTGCAGGCCCTCGCTCCACCACTCATAGGCGGGGATGCCCAAGCGCGGAATTGCAGGCGCATCGTTCATGGCCTGCGCCACTTTTTCTTCGCGGCTCATGTGCGCCACCAGGTCGGCGGCACGTTGTTCGGGCGTTGCATCGGTGTTTTTTGCGGACACTGCCGGTGCAGCGATGAGCGGCAGAGCCAGACCCACACTCAGTGCGGCGGCAAGACGGCACGGAAAGACGGACAACGACATCGGTTCACTCCTGCGCGGCGGCCATGGCCGTCACGCGTTGCTCTTGGGTCGCCTGCAGTGATGCTGCGGGCAGTGATGATTGCGGATCGCTTACTGGTGATGTGCGACCCGTTACAGGAAGCACTCACCGCGCTATGTGGTCTTCGCGGATGACGCAGCGTACTTACGCGTGCTGCGTCATCTGCTGAGACCTGTTCCTGACGGTTTTACTTCGCTTCGGCCGGCTCCGGCGGCGCGCCAGCCAGCGTGGCAGCCAGATCGCGCACCTTCAGCGCGGATTGCAGCTGCGTCAGCGCTACCTTGCTGCTCACATGCACGGTCAGCGGCTCACCCGGCAGCAGGTCGAAGGCGTTGTCCGACAGGGTGGCATCCACATCGCCGAACGATAGCCACACGTCGCGCGCCAGCGTGTTGCTGGTCAGGGTGAGCGCGTAGCCATCGCCATCGGTGCGCCACTGGCTATCGATCTTCGCGGTCGGCAATGCGAGCTGCTTGGCCGGCGCGAAGAACACCATTTCACGTGACAGCAACGTGTTGCCGTCGAAGAGCTCGAACACGGCATAGGTGTGCTTCGGATCGGCGCTGCCCAGCAATTGCTTGTCGCTGAAGTTACCGACCTGCAGACTGCTCAGCGGTTTGACGCTAGCGTTGTCTTCGCGCTTGCTCAGTACCTTGCCGTCCATGCGCATCACCCGCATGCGCCAGCGTGCCGCCAGCGGTGTGGTGCGGTCGGACACCAGCGACACTTCGGTCTGGCCCTTGTCGTTCCGCAGCGCGGCGATCATTTCCGGCGCATAGAAACGGCGCGCGTGGTAATGCAGCGCCTTCCAGCGGCCGTAGTAGTCCACGCTGGACCACGACGCACCCGGCCACACATCGTTGAGCTGCCAGTACAGCGAACCCATCGACTGCGGACGCGAAGCGCGCAGATGCGAAGCGGCGATGTGGATGCCTTCGGCCTGCATCAGCTGGCTCAGGTAGACGAAGCTTTCGAAATCCTTGGGCTCGCCGAATTCGCGGCGGATGTACAGCATCAACCGCTTGTTGCCGTTGCCCTTGTCGAACTTCTGATGCACACGCATCACCGGCGATTCCGGATCCAGGTCGCCGGGCTCGGCGAAGGCGCGCACGGTGCGCATATCCGGGAACGACTGCAGGCCGTATTCGGACATGAAGCGCGGGGTGACGTTGAGGTATTCGGTGACCGGCAGGGCAGGGCCGCCCCAGACCTTCCAGTAATGCATGTCGCCATCGTTGGCCTGGTCGGCCGCGCCGTCGAAATCGGTGCCGGGCGAGGTGGCCCAATACGGCACGTCGCTATCGTAGGTGGCCACCACTTCGCGGAACACCGTGCCGAACAGGGTGGTCATGCCGCGTTCGATGCGGGAGCGCTCCTCCGGGTCCACCGATTGTTTGAACTTGACCCGGTCGCCCCAGTTTTCCCAGCCGGTCTGCACTTCGTTGTTGCCGCACCACAACACGATACTGGGGTGATCGCGCAGCCGCTTGACCTGTTCGATCGCCTCCTGCCGGGTGTTCTCGCGAAATTCCACGTCGTACGGCGGCACCGCGCCACCGAACATGAAGTCCTGCCAGATCATGATGCCCAGCGCGTCGGCGACGTCGTAGAAATAATCGTCCTGGTAGTGTCCGCCGCCCCACATGCGCAACATGTTCATGTTGGCATCGCGCGCGTCCTGCAAGGTGCTGCGCATGCGGTCGTGCGTCACGCGTGCGGGGAAGGCATCCAGCGGAATCAGGTTGGCCCCCTTGGCGAAGATCGGGATGCCGTTGATCACGATCTCCATGCTCTTGCCGAACGTGTCTTTTTCGCGGCGCAGCTCCACCGAACGCAGGCCGGTGACACGCTTGATCTGTTGGCTGTCGCCATCGGCGTCGCGCACGCTGGCCACGAAGGTGTAGCGGTCTTGCGCGCCGTAACCGGCCGGAAACCAGCGCTTGGGCTTGGCGATGCGCACGGCCAGAGCGATGCGGTTCTGACCAGGGTCGACCACCGCGTCCTGGGTGAACTGGCCGACGTTCTGCCCATCCGGGCCCAGTACATCCAGCGTCACCTGCACCGGGCCGCTGCGGCCGGCCTGCAGTTCCAGCTGCGCCTGCAATTGCGCGCTCTCGGCATCCACGCGTTGCTGGGCGATATGCAGCCCATCCACACGCACGGCGTCCCACGCTTCCACGCGCACATCCTTCCAGATGCCGGCGTTGACCATGCGCGGGCCCCAGTCCCAGCCGAAGTTGTACGGCGCCTTGCGCACATAGGTGGAGCTGTGGCGTGCCTCGGGCTCGTCGCCGAAGGCCGAGTCATAAGCGCCCGGCAGCGCGTACGGCTGCTTGGCCAGCCACGGCTGGATCTTCTTGATCGGCGAGTAGAGCTTGACCTCCAGCACGTTGTCGCCGCGCTTGAGCAAGGACTTCGCATCCACGCGCCACTGCCGGAACATGTTGTCGGCGCTGAGCAGTTGTTTGCCGTTGAGGGTGACTTCGGCACACGTGTCCAGGCCGTCGAACACCAGCTCCACGTGTTCGCGCTTGAGCGTGGCCGCATCCACGTTGAAGTGGGTCTGGTACTGCCAATCGCTCAGGCCGGCCCACTGGATCCTGCCTTCGTTATCGCGATAGAACGGGTCGGGCACGATCTTGGCGGCGATCAGGTCGGTCTGCACCGCACCCGGCACCTGGGCCGGCAGCCACGCCGCTGCTTTCGGATACGTCTTGGCCTGCTCCTGGCCCGGCACCAGCCGCACCTGCCAGCCGGCGTCCAGCGTCACGGCCGAAGGCGGCGCGGCCCAGGCCTGCGAGATGGCGAAGGCCAGGGCAAGCCCGAGACGGGCGGCGGCGGGAACAGAACGAGGACGGAACAGGGGCATGCGTAACTCTCCTAGGATGGCTCAGCGCGTGGCGGCGGGGGGCGCCTGCGCGGTGGTTTCAATCAGTTGAACGGCGCCGATGGCATACAACGGGCCACGAATCGGCGCGGTAAAGCGCAGGCAGAGATCGTGGATGCCGGTGCGTGCAGGCAGTGCGGTTTCCAGCGTGAATTGCTCACCCAGGGTGTCGCTGCGCGGCAGCTGCACGCTGGCGATCAATTCGCCATCGCAGCCCTGACGCACTTCCAGCTCACCGCCGCGGGTGTTGGCCGGGTACTGCACGACCTTGGATTGCTCATGCGCCAGGCCGAAGTTATTGGGCAGGCGTGCGGCGTCGATGCGGATGGCGCCGATGCCGTCCAGCCGCGCCTGCGGATACATGCGGCAGGCATGGAACAGATCGACGTTGTACACCGGCGTGTCGGCGGCGGTCATCTCCGGCAATAGCGGCAGACGCAAGCCGAGTGCGCCGGTTTCGACGCAGTGTTGCAAGCCTTGCGTGTCTACGCGCAACAAGCCGGCGCGATCAAAGGTGCGGCTGCGCGTGGCCGCCAGCGGCGTGCCGTTGGCATCGAACGCCGTGGCCTTGACCGTGGTCGGCAATTGAATCGTAAACGGTGCGTTGTAGCGTGGCGATGCCGGTGTGGGATCGCTGCCATCGATGGTGTAGTGCAGCGTGCCCGCCCCAGTCTGCGTGCTCAGCGCCACCTTGGCCGGGCCGCCGGCGAGCACTGGGTTGGGTCCGTTTTCCAGCGCGATATCGGCAGCGAATGCGCCGTCGCTGTAGTCGATGCCCAGCGCCTTGTAGCGCTGCAGCTGTGCCGGCATACGCGCCAGGAAGCTGTTCCAGTTGCGTGCCGCCTTGGGCGACCAGGTCACTTCTGCCACCGCAGACAGCCGCGGAAACAGCGCGTGATCTACATGCCAGCGCGAGGAAATGTATTCGGACCACAACGCGCCTTGTGCGCCCAGCACATGCCTGGCCTGTTCGGCGCTGAGCCCGGCCGGCACCGGGTCGAATGCATAGACCTTCGACAGCGGCAACACGGTCAGGCGACCGTTCGGTTCGTCGTTGCGCGTGGTTTGCAGATTGTCCAGATACAGCCAGTCGCCCGGCGCAAGCACCACGTCGTGGCCTTGCTTGGCCGCAGTGACCGCACCTTCGACGCCGCGCCACGACATCACCGACGCACTCGCCGGCACGCCGCCTTCTAGGATTTCATCCCAGCCGATCATGCGCCGGCCGTGCTGGGTGAGGTAGGCCCCCAGCTGTTCGTTGAACCAGCCCTGCATCGCATGCGCGTCCTTGACTCCGAGCTTGCGCATCTGTGCGCGCACCGCCGGCGAGGCTTCCCATTGATCCTTGACCGCCTCATCGCCACCGATGTGGATGTAGGTCGAGGGGAACAAGGTCAGCACTTCATCCAGCACATTGGTGATGAAGGTCAGGCTGCGTTCGCTGGTGTTGAACAGGTACGGGTTGACGCCCCAGTCCACGCCCACCTGGGTGCGCACACCGGGGACGCCCACCTCTTCGGGATAGGCGGCAACGGCCGCCTGTGCATGCCCGGGCATGTCGATCTCCGGCAGCACGGTGATGTGCAGGCGCGCGGCGTAAGCGACGATCTCGCTGATCTGTTCCTGCGTGTAGAAGCCGCCATAACGTTGCGGTATGCCGTCCATTCCCGCGCCCGGCGGCGTGCGCCAGGCACCGACCTCCGTGAGCTTGGGATAGCGCTTGATCTCGATGCGCCAGCCCTGGTCATCGGTGAGATGCCAATGCAGCACGTTGAGCTTGTGCAGGGCCATCGTATCGAGCACATGCTTGACCGTGTCCACATCATGAAAATGCCGGGCCACATCCAGATGCTGGCCGCGCCAGCTGAAACGCGGCCAGTCGCGGATCGCCACCGACGGCAGTTGGACCTCGCCCTTGTGCGTATCCGGTGTCATCAATTGCCAGGCGCTGACTGCGCCATACAACAAGCCGGCTCCATCGCGCGCGGCGATGCGCACGCCCTTGGCATCCACCTCCAGGCTGTAGCCTTCCTTGTGCGCTACCGGCGCCTGCGCGCTGCGCTCCAGGCGGATGCTGCCCGGCGATGCGCTGGTTTCGGCGCGCACTTCCAATCGCAGCCCGCGTGTGCGCAGCAGCAGATCGGCCAGATGTTCGGCACTGCGACGTGCATCGGCATCGCCAGGCACGATCGAGATCACCGTACCGGTGCCCACGACGAAGCTGCCACTACCGCGTTTGACCTCGACGGCTGCAGGAATCAGTGGCAACGGTGTACGCGCGGTGTTTGCCGCTGCAGCGGCAGGTGCGCCCTCCGTGGCGGCGGCTGGTGGAGTGCCAGGTACACGTTGACCGCAACCGGCCAGCGACGTTGCTGCGAACACGAGCGCAAGCAGGCGCGAGGACAACGGCGCGCCTGCTGTCGGGCGTGCGGTGGGTGCGGAGTTCGACATCATGCAATTACATCCCGATGTGGCGGCGGTACACGGCAGCCGCGCACAGTAGCAAAGCCGTGTCGGAAGGCGCAGTGACGGGCCCACGCTTGGTCCCGCGGCGCAGCCTGGCGACTGCGTTGTAGAGCGACCAAGACAACGTCATCGGTCGCTGCAAAACGGGCGCCGATAGCGCAGGAGCCGCGGTGCAATACATGCAGCCCGATTCCAGTGCTAGCCGCGCCCGTGACTGCGTGCGGTGGTGCGTCATCTCAGTTGGAGCGGCGACCTAAACGTCGCGCGCAGTTTTCAGCGGGGCGTGGACGGCGTGCCTAGAACCGGAATGTACGCGTGGCACATGCCGATTCCGAACACCGGCCGCGTCCGCCTAGCCACTGCGCAGTCGTGTTGTTGGCTGCGCTTAGCGCTGCGCAGTCGGCAACTCGTCCCACACCTTCGGGTCTTCGGCGCCCAGCACCCAGCAGCTGAAACCTTCCAGGCCGTACTGCTTGGTCAGCTCGTAGCGCGCCTTGAAGCTGCGTGCGTCCGGGCGGAACACCCACTCGCGCATGTCGTCGCGATAGAAGTAGAACCACGATTCCTGCTCGACCGGATCCCACTGCACGGTGGCGTTCTGTTCCAGCGCCAGCGGGAAAGACTCGTCCGCATCGATATACGTTGCCGAAATATTCGACGCCTCGGTGCCGTCTTCCTTCACCGGGTTGCCGGTGTACCAGCGGTAGCCGTAGGTGGCGATACCCAGCGAGAGCTTGTCTTTCGGCACCTGGGTGATGGCGTAATCCAGATGCTTCTTCATCCACACCATGCCATCGACCGGGCCGGGCGTGGTCCAGCGGGTGTGCTGGTCGTAGGTCATCAGGCTGACCAGATCCACCGCCTGGCCCAGCGCCTTCAGGTCGTACGCACCACGCCAGTATTCCCACATCCACTTGGAAAACTGGCCGCCTTCGGCATAGCCCGGTGCATTCGGCACCACGGCGACCGACATCTTGAAGCCGGCCTTGTGCAGCGCGTCGGCGGTCTGCTTGACCATCAGCGTGTAAGCGTCGCGGTCGGTCCAGGCGATGTTTTCGAAATCGAACTGGAAGCCGTAGTACTTGTGCTGCTTGCCGTGAATCAGCAGCGATTCGATCATGCGCTTCTTGGCGGCTTCGTCATGCATCAGCTTGTGGAATCCTTCGCGACCGGTGGTCATCGACAGGATCGGCATCACCCGCAGCTTGTGCTGCTTGGCGATGTCGTACAGATACATGTTGGGAGTGCCGTTGACCAGGCCATTCTGGTCCACGCCGTACCAGGTGGGCACCACCACATCGATCTTGTCGATGTTGGCAATGAACGAGTTGGTCGATTTCTGCGTGTTCATCAGATAGAACAACGCCGTGGGATTTTTGGCCAGGGCCGGGGCGCAGGCAAATGCCAGCGCAAGCACTATCCAGGTCAATCGCTTACTCATGAAAGACAGCATCCGTCAGGGAGTGGGAGAGGAAAGGTCGATGCGGAAGACGTAGGCGCTCTCGCCAACCGGCTTGACCGGCAGGCGCAGATGCAGTCCGTCGGCGCGTTGTTCGAACGGGATCTGCTTGCCGTTGGCCAGCAGGGTCACAGCGCGCACGCCATCGGCGGTGTTGAGCGAGCGAATCACGGCTTCGCCACGACGCGGCCAACCGAGTTCGATTGCATACAGCGCGCCATCGCGCGAGGTGAAGCGGAAATCCTCGGCCGTGTAGGGTTTGGTCTTGATGTCCTGGAAGGTGCCGCCCACCACTTCGGTGGGGCCTTCGCCGTAGACGCGCCAGGGCTTGCTGTCGTAGATCGCGCTGCCGTTGGTCTTGAGCCACTTGCCGATCGCCAGCAGGATGCCGCGCTCGGTATCCGGGATCGAGCCATCCGCACGCGGGCCGATGTTGAGCATCAGGTTGCCGTTCTTGGCCACCACATCGGCCAGCATGTGGATGATGAAGGTGGGCGACTTGTAGGTGTCGTTTTCGATGTAACCCCACGAGGCGTTGCTGACCGAGGTGTCGGTTTGCCAATGCGTGGGATGGATGCCGGTGAGCTGGCCACGCTCGATATCCAGCGTGCCTGCACCTTCGGGAAATGCGCCGAGCTTGTAGTTCACCACCACGCCGCGATCGGCCTCGGTCCGCGCCGCGCCCTGGTTGTAGTAATACGCCAGCATCGTCGGCAGGCTGCGACGGAACGTGGGGTGCGCAATCCACCAATCGAAATAGATCAGGTCCGGTTGATAGATATCGATCAACTCGGTCGTGCGCGCCAGCCAATCGTCCAGCCAGGCCTGCGAGACCGGCGTCCAGTCGTTGGCCACATCGGCATCGTCCTTGCCGGGCAGACGCACCTGCGCCGGACCATACAGCGCGGCGTAACGCGGGTCGTTGACGTCCGAATCGAATGTGCGCCCGCCGTCGAAGAACCAGTTGTGCTCGGCGCGGTGCGAGGACAACCCGAAATGCAGCCCCTGCGCGCGAATGGCCTTGGACAATTCGCCCAGCAGGTCGCGCTTGGGCCCCATCTTCATCGCCGTCCAGTCGGACAACTTCGAGTCGTACAGCGCAAAGCCGTCATGGTGCTCGGCCACCGGCACCACATAGCGCGCGCCGGACGCGCGGAACAGCTTGGCCCAGCCATTCGGGTCGAACTTGGGCGCGGTGAACTTGGGAATCAGATCCTTGTAGCCGAAGCTCGCCTGCGGGCCGTAGGTGGCCACGTGATGGGCGAATTCCTTGGAACCTTCCAGATACATGTTGCGCGAATACCACTCGCTGCCGAATGCCGGCACCGAGAACACGCCCCAGTGGATGAAGATGCCGAACTTGGCGTTGTCGTACCACGCCGGCGATTGATATGCCTTCAGTGCCGCCCAGTCGGGGCGGAACGGGCCCTTGCGTGCGCCGGCTTCGGCTTCGCGCACCAGGCGCTCGCGTTCGGGCGCATAGGCAGCGGTGGCATCGAGCCACTGCTGGTCGATGACTTCAGGGCTGAGCGTGGTGGCGGTCGGGGCGGTCGGCGATTGCGCCGCATGGACCTGCAACGCCGGCAGCGCGAGCACTAGAGCGAATGCAAGCATGCGGGTCCTGGGTGCAGCTCCGACGTGGCGGCGGGAGGGAGCCGCGAACTGGCGGCTATCGGGCGTCATGGGAACTGCACTCCTGTAAGCGAAACGCATCGGTCATGGTGCAGCCGCGCGTGGATGGCAAAAGCGGATCTGGCCATGCTCCCTCGGCGGCGAAGGGGCGTGGCCAGTACCACTCCTTGGTGCAACAACGACCTGCCGCTGCAGACAGCGGACAGGTCAAAAAAAAAGCGCGCCACCGTGGAGGGGCGGTGGCGCGCTCTCGCTACATCAGAACTTGAAGTTCAGCTGGGCCTGGTAGCCGCGGCCGTTCTTGTAGAACGCCGTCGGGGTGTCCCTGGTTCCGCTGTACAACTTATACGTGGAATCCAGCAGGTTGGTGGCGCCGAAGGTGAGACCCATGTAATCGGTGATCTGATACGAGGCGGTCAGATCCAGCTGCTTGTAGCTGTCTGCGAAGTCTTCCGATGCCAGCCGCCCGAGCTGGGTGAAGTACTTGGAGCGGTAGCTGTAGTTGACGCGCACCGTCCAGTCGCCATGTTCCCAGTACGGGATCACGTTGTAGGTGTCGCGCGACAGGTAGGGCAGGTTCAAACCGGTGCTGGCGTCGGCCTTGGCATAGGTGTAGTTCGCCTGCAAGCCGAAGCCCAGCCCGAAGGTCTGCTGGTAGTTGATCGATGCGCCCTTGACCTTGGCGTCGGAAGCGTTGGTGGGCGTGGTGATCTGATATATGCCTTGTTCATTCCCTCGGCGATCCGCCTGCCGAAACTCGCTGACAGTTGTGCTCACGATGTACGAGCTGATGTCGCGATAGAACACCTCGCCCGACAACATGCTCGACGGGGCGAAGTACCACTCGGCGGCCAGATCGTAGTTGGTGGACTCGTAAGGCCTCAAGTCCGGATTGCCGCCGCTGGCAGTCAGGTTGCCGTTGCCGCTGTTGACGGTGAACGAGCCTGCCAGATCTCCATAACGCGGACGTGCCATGACCTTGGCGACCGAGAAGCGCAGCACGGCATCGTCGGTCACGTCGTAGGCCACGTTGAAGCTCGGCAGCGCTTTACGGTAATCATGCGTCTCGGCAACGCGAGAGTAGCTAGCGCCATTGTCGGCACTTTGCCAATACTCGGACTTGTCGGTCGTATCGAGCAGGCGCACGCCGACGTTACCGCGCCACTGGCCGGATTCGAAGTTCAACTGCGTGTAGACGTTCTGGGTAATCTCTTTAACGTCGAACGAGCCACCGAAATCGGTGTTGTAGGGACCTTGCGGCTGCGCCAGCAGATAACGGCGCACCGCGCCGAGATTGGCGGTCGGCCACGTGGTCAGATCGCCGCTGGCGCCCAGACCGTCGTACAGGCTGCTCTGCGTCGTACCGGGGTTGAACTGCGTCAACGAAACCGGGTCGGTGGTGTTGATGCGGTTGCCGCGTGCGTCCACGCCATTGTCGTGATTGATGTATTTGTAGCCGAATTGCAGTTTGTTGAACGGCCCCCAGCTAAGGTCGCGCGCCGCATCCCACTGGAAGTATTTTTCCTGGTCCTTGCTCTTCTGATAATCAAGGCCGCCAGCCTGCATGGGGCTGACCTGCGGCAACGTGCCTGGAATCGTCTCAGCGCCAGGAGCCAGTCCGGCCGGATTGCCCGGAAGCGCCCAGTTGGCCGCGCCGCCGTTGTCGTAGTTCACCGCGGTATTGCGGCCGTCGAAGGCATAGTTGTACCCGCCATCCTGCATCAGATACTTCATCAGGTATTCGGGGTTCTTGCCGCCGGTGGCCTCGGTATCGCCGATCTGGGTGGTGAACACCCACTTCTCGCCCGACCAGTCGTGCCGCAGGTTCAGGCTCTTGGTGGTGACGGTGCTCTCGCGGTAGTTGGTGTCCATCTGCGCATATGGCTGGTCATTGACGCCGCCCTGCGTGTTGTCGGACACCGTGGCCGAGGTGACCACGCCGTTCTCCACATTGGCGCGGGTCACCTTTTTCAGATCGTCGTTGCAGGCCGGGCACACGTAGCGCGCCTGGCTGTAGTTGTTGTATTTACCCTTGATGTAGATGCCGGTCAGATTGAATTCGTTGTTCTCGTCCGGCTTCCACTGCAACGCGCCCTGCAAGCCGTTGCGCTCGCGGGTTTGCTGGAAGAACGCGCTGCTGATGCCGGCCGGGACGCGTGCGGTGGCCACATCGCTGCCGTCGCCGGTGATGGTGGCGGTCGCCGGAATGCCCTCGCCTTTATCGTTTCGGCCAGTGGTATAGCCGAAGTATTCGATACCGGCGCGCGCCAGGTCCTGCTCGTCATGGGTGGCCGAAATCAACGCGCCGAAGGTTTCGTCGTCGTTCTTCCAGCTCCACAAGGCCGAACCACGTGGGTTACCTTCTTTGGAGCGGTCGTTGTAGTTGTAGCCCACCGAGCCGCGGATGGTGTTCTTGGGCAGATCCAGCGGCTTGCGGGTATGCACGATCACGGTGCCGCCGATCGAGCCTTCGTCGATACGCGCTTCTGGGGTCTTGTAGACCTCCATCAGGCCGATGATTTCCGGCGACAGCAGGGTGTAGTTGAAGGTGCGGCCGCTGGTGTCGCTGGGATTGCCGCCCCAGTCGCCGGAAGCGATGGTCTGGCCGTTGAGCAGCACACGGTTCAGTGCCGGGTCGGTGCCGTTGATGCTGACCTTTTCGCCTTCGCCGAACTGGCGGTCGACGCTGATACCCGGAACATGCGCCAGCGATTCGGCCGCATTGGTGTCCGGGAACTTGCCGATGTCTTCGGCGCTGATCGCATCGACGATGGAGTTGGCCGCACGCTTGACCGACTGGCTCTTCTCCAGCGATGCGCGGTAGCCGGTGACGGTGATGGTGTCCAGCTCGGTGGTGGCCGACGGCGTGCTGGCTGGGGCTTGTTGTTCTTGTCCGGCAGCCATTGCAGAGCCGGAGCAGTACAGAGCGGCGGTGATACAGAGTGCTAACGTCGTGGTGCGGCTGTGCATGGCTAAACCTCATTGGTTAGTGCTGTGAGCGCGCTGCCCTGTAGTAGGGCGCAACGCGCTCGGCGTGGCCGGCAAAACAACACGCCCTGACCGATCGCGATACGTCCGCTGGCGCGCTTCTCCCGAAGCAGGTGCATGCGATTCGCGTGGTAAAGGAGGTGTCCCCCGTGTGGTGAAGCGCTGGAGCTAAACGCACATCTGTGAGTGGCAACGTCAGGCGACGCACAACTCACGAATCTGGAATGCCGGACGAGGGAATGCCCGTTCTTCAGTACCGAACAGTCCATGGCCCCTCCTGCCAGAACCCCGATTTGGATCGAGTCTCGCGTAGCGCTGACAGCGTTGTCAACACATCGTCATAGATCTCTGGTGTTGCTGCGATTGCGCTGCAATGCAGCATTTTCATGAAGTAGCTTTCGTTTTTGCTGCGGTGCCTGCGCAATACTCTTTGCAGCGCGACTGCTACTATCGGGGTGTTCCATCGTGAACGCGGAAACGGCATCCTGCCGCTCTGATTTTATGCAGGAATCGCCGTGAAGCAAGCGGATTTTTGGCGAATGACGCGTGTTGCCTGATTCGGGTCGATTCGCGATTGCCACAGTTGCGTTACAGGACGATTGCTGACAACGTTGTCTACCCCGTTTGCCGTTCGTCGGACAACGGGCGACGACGCCAGGCGTCGCCACAGATCAGGAGAATGCGTGAGCGCAAGCAGTCCAATGGAAGCGGTGGCCTTTCCGCGCCCCGAAACCTTCGTTGCCGCCGATGTGGGCGGGACGCACGTGCGCCTGGCGCTGGTGTGCGAAAGCAATGACGCAGGCAAGCCAGTCACTGTGCTGGACTATCGCAAGTACCGTTGCGCCGAGTATCCGGGTCTTGCCGAGATCATGGCCGCCTTCTTCGCGGAGGTGGGCTGCGCGCCGGTGCGCCGTGGCGTGATCGCCAGCGCCGGTTACGCATTGGACGACGGCAGCGTGATCACCGCCAATCTGCCCTGGGTGCTGGCCCCCGAACAGATTCGCCGCCAGCTGGGCATGCAGGCCTTGTATCTGGTCAACGATTTCGAAGCGGTCGCCTACGCGGCCAATTACATGAGCGGCAACCAGGTCATGCAGTTGTCGGGCCCCGCGCAAGGCGCCGCGGGCCCGGCGTTGGTGCTCGGTCCGGGGACGGGCCTGGGTGCGGCGCTGTGGATTCCCCACGGTGCCCACCCGGTAGTGCTGCCGACCGAGGCTGGCCACGCGGCCCTGGCACCTGCCAGCGATCTGGAAGTGGAACTGCTGCAGGAACTGCGGCGCACGCGTACCCACGTGTGCACCGAGACGCTGTTGTCCGGCCCGGGCCTGTTGAATCTGTACACCGCGCTGGGCGCACTGCGCGGCGACGCTGTGCTGCATGCCAACCCCGCCGAGATCACCGCTGCCGCATTGGCTGGCAACGATGCACTGGCGCACGATGCCTTGCAGGCGTTCTGCGGGTTCATGGGCAGCGTGGTCGGCGACCTGATGCTGCTGTATGGCGTGCGTAGCGGTGTCTATCTGGCTGGCGGCTTCCTGCCGCAGATCGCCGGCTTTATCGCTGAAAGCGATTTCGTCGCACGCCTGCTCGACAAGGGCGCGTTGCGTCCGGCGCTGGAACAGGTGCCGGTGAGCATCGTCGAGCACGGCCAGCTCGGCGTCATCGGTGCGGCCAGCTGGTTTCTGCTGCACGGCCGCTGAGCGCTGGCATATCGGCAGGTGCAGCACGCCCGCTGCACCGGATCGATCAACTCCGCATCGCGGTAGGAGCGCATCCAGGCGCGAGGAGGCGTTGCCGATAAACGCCAGGTCGCGCCCAGATGCGCTGCTACGAGCCAGCGCGGCTGTCAGGCCGGGACGCAGTGGACCGAGCCGTCGACCTGCAACGGACGACGCAATGCCGAGCAACTTCCCGCATTCCCGTAAGAGCGCACCCGGGCGCGACGAGGCGTTGCCGATAACGCCCCGTCGCGCCCGGGGACGCTGCCACGATGTCGTGGCGCTACAGGTCCCCGAACCGCGACTGCAGCGCCGCAATCGCCGCCAGCCCCGCCGTTTCGGTGCGCAGAATGCGCGGCCCTAGCTGCAGGCCGCTGAAACCGGCCTCGGCGAGGGTGGCGCGATCGCGTGGCGACCAGCCGCCTTCCGGCCCGATCGCCACGACAATGTGTTGCGGGATGCTCGATGCCAACGTGCCCAGGCGATGCTCGCCCTGCGGGTCCAGGGTCAGCCGTAGCGCGTGCGTGTCGCTGGCCTGCGCCGCGTCCTGCAGACCCAGCGGCGTGGCCACGCTGGGAAGACGTGCACGCCCGGATTGCTCGCAAGCCGAGACCACCACGCTGCGCCAGTGCGCCACGCGTTTTTCCGTGCGCGCGGCGTCGAGCTTCACCTCGGTGCGCTCGGCAATCACCGGCACGATCGCCGCAACGCCCAACTCGGTGGCTTTCTGCAGGATCAGATCCATCTTCTCGCCGCGTGCGATGCCTTGCATCAAGGTGATCCGCAGCGGCGATTCGTTGGAGAGCGGTTCCACGCGTTCGACCAGCGCACGTGCGTCGCGCTTGCCCGCCACCGTGATGCGCGCGTGGTAGTCGCTGCCGTCGCCGTTGAACAGGATGCAGGCATCGCCCTGGCGCAGCCGTAGCACGCGCAGCAGGTGATTGGCGGATTCTTCCGGCAGCGCCACTTCCTGGTCGCAGTGCAGTGGTAACGCGACGTGGGAGCGGGTCAGGCGCATGCAACGGCCTCGGCGATGGCGTGGCGGGTGGTGTCGGCCAGCAGCGCAAGTTGCGCCTCGTCCACGCAATACGGCGGCATCCAGTACAGCACATCGCCGAGCGGGCGCAGCACCACCCCCTTGTCGAGCGCCGCGCGATACGCCTTCAGGCCAACGCGTGCGGCAGACGCAAACGGCGTGCGCTTGTCGCCGCCCCGGGTCAGTTCGAATGCCACGATCATGCCGGCCTGGCGCACGTCCGCCACGGCCGGGTGTTCGCCGATTTGCGCAGCGAGCTCGCTCATGCGCGCGGCGATGGGTTGGTTGCGCGCAATTACGTCGTCGTCAGCGAAGATCTTCAACGTTGCCAGCGCCGCCGCACATGCCAGCGGGTTGCCGGTGTAGCTGTGCGAATGCAGGAACGCACGCTCGCGCGAATCGTCCAGAAAGGCGTCGTATAACTGCTGTGTGGCCAGGACCGCCGACAACGGCAGGAAGCCGCCGGTGAGCCCCTTCGACAGGCACAACAGGTCGGGCATTACGCCGGCCTGTTCGCAGGCGAACAGGGTGCCGGTGCGGCCGAAGCCGACAGCGATTTCGTCGGCGATCAAGAACGCGCCATGGGCATCGCATAGCGCACGTGCACGCCGCAGATACGCCGGGTGGTGCATGCGCATGCCGCCCGCACACTGCACGCGCGGCTCCAGAATCAGTGCGCAGATTTCGCCGGGCGATTGCTCGAACAACGCCTGCAGCGCATCGGCGGCCTGCAGTGCGTAGTCTTCGGCGCTCTGCCCGGGCTCGGCCAGATACGCATCGGGCGAGGGTGTGAACATTGACTCCAGCAATAGCGGTGCATACACGCGCCGATACAGCGGGATGTCGCCAACCGACAGTGCGCCGATGGTTTCGCCGTGATAACCGTTCTCCAGCGCAATGAAGCGCGTGCGCCGGTGCTCGCCACGATTGTGGAAGGAGTGGAAGGCCATCTTCAGCGCCACTTCCACGCCGGCCGATCCGTTGTCGGCATAGAACACCTTGGACAATGGCGCGCGTCCTGCCTGGCGTGGCGCGATTTCCAGGAGCTGCTCGGCCAGTTGCACGGCTGGGGTGTGCGTGAAGCCTGCCAGCATGACCTGCTCCAGTTCGCCGGCCTGGCGCGCGATGGCCGCGCCGATGCGCGGTTCGGTATGGCCGAACAGGTTGGTCCACCAACTGCTCACTGCGTCCAGATAGCGTCGGCCGTCATGGCCGACCAGCCACGCACCTTCGCCGCGCGCGATCGGCACCAGCGGCAGCGTGTGCGGGTGCTCACGCATCTGCGTGCAGGGATGCCACACCACCGCAAGATCGCGTTGCCGCCAATGTTCGGCAGTTTGTGCGGCTGCAGGGTCTGCTAGGATTTCGGGTTCATGGACATGTCGATGCATCTGCCTATTCTATCGGCCCGCCTTGCGGCTGCGTGCGACGCATGAGCTTGCGCCTGCCGACCATCCACAAAATCACCGATCTGGGCGACGGGCCGTTCCGTCGGCAGCGGCTGGATCTGGAATTTTCCAACGGGCAGCGCCGCATCTACGAACGTCAACTCAGCCAAGGCCACGGGGCCGTGGTGGTGGTGCCGATGCTCGATGCGCAGACCGTGCTGCTGGTGCGCGAATACGCCGCCGGCGTGCATCGCTACGAGCTGGGTCTGGTCAAGGGCCGCATCGATGCGGGCGAAACGCCCGAGCAGGCCGCCGACCGCGAGCTCAAGGAAGAAGCCGGCTACGGCGCACGCCAGGTCCAGGTGCTGCGCGCGATGACGCTCGCTCCCACTTATATGAGTCACCAATCCTGGTTGGTACTGGCACGCGACCTCTACCCCGAGCGCCTGGTCGGCGACGAGCCGGAAGAGATGGACGTGGTGCCGTGGCCGATCGCACGCCTGGACGAATTGATGCTGCGCGAAGATTTCTCCGAAGGCCGCTCGCTGGCCGCCTTGTTCATTGCGCGCGAGTGGCTGGAGCGCAACCCATGATCCGCATTCCGATGGAGCTGCGCGAAACCGTGATTGCCATCGCGTGCGATGCCGGCGCCGCCATCATGGAGGTCTATGCGCAGGACTTCGCGGTGGAGCTCAAGGACGACGCCAGCCCGCTGACCCAGGCCGACCTGGCCGCTCACCGCGTCATCGTCGAAGGTCTGCGCCGGGTGACTCCAGACGTGCCGGTGTTGTCGGAAGAATCCGCGCACGTGGCCTGGGAAGAACGCCAGTACTGGACCAGTTACTGGCTGGTCGATCCGCTCGATGGCACCCGCGAGTTCGTCAAGCGCAACGGCGAGTTCAGCGTCAATATCGCACTCATCCATATGGGCGCGCCGGTGCTCGGGGTGGTGCAGGCGCCGGTCGACGGGCGTGTCTGGTATGCCGCACGCGGCGAGAACGCGTTCCGCCGCGATGGCGACCGCGACGAGATGCTGCACACGCGCACCCCGGCGGCCAAGCCGTTACGGGTGGCCGCCAGCCGTTCGCACCGCGACGCGCGTACTACCGCCGCGCTGGATCGCATGGGCGAGATCGACGTGGTTGCGCAAGGGTCGTCGTTGAAGTTCTGCCGCATCGCCGAAGGCAACCTGGACGTGTATCCGCGCTTCGGCCCCACGTCCGAGTGGGATACCGCCGCCGGCCAGTGCGTGCTGCATGCGGCCGGTGGCGTATTGCTGGCCTGCACCAGCGGCAAACCGTTTCGCTATAACCGCCGCGACACCTTGCTCAATGGCGACTTCATTGCGTTGGGCGACCCTAATCTGCCCTGGCGAAATTGGTTGGCCTGAGCCGTGCGTGTGGAGAACGGCGCGCGAAGTCGGGCTGCTGGCACGCCGCGCTGCCACGGCTGCGTCGACTGCTGTGGCCACGGCGTTGCTGCGCAGGATGCGGACGACCTGAAAGGTACACTTCGGTACCCGCGCGCAGTTGTATGCCCGGTCGCCCTGCAGCACGCGATGACATCTGCTGTGCAGCGCGTGCGATAGGCCGCCGCTAGCGCACGCATTCTTAAAGGTTCCAGGAATACACGATGTCTCAGACCCCGCCCACCGGCGACATCCAGCAGCTGCTGCAGTTGATGGCGCGCCTGCGCGATCGCGAACACGGCTGCCCCTGGGATGTGCAGCAGACCTTCGCCAGCATTGCGCCGTACACCATCGAAGAAGCCTACGAAGTGGCCGATGCGATCGACCGCAACGACTTGGCAGGCCTGCGCGACGAGTTGGGAGATTTGTTGCTGCAGGTGGTCTTCCATGCGCAAATGGCAGCCGAGCAGGGGGCATTCGGCTTCGCCGACGTGGTCGCCACGCTCAGCGACAAACTGGTGCGCCGCCACCCGCATGTGTTCGCTGCGCAACAGGTGCCCGATGCACAGGCGGTGAGCGTCAACTGGGAGCAGATCAAGCGCGAAGAACGTCGCGCTGCCGGCAACCAGGACGACTCCGCACTCGCCGGCGTCGCGCGTGGGCTCCCGGAATGGCAGCGCTCCACCAAACTGCAATCGCGTGCGGCACGGGTCGGTTTCGATTGGCCTGGGCCAGTGCCGGTGCTGGAAAAATTGCAGGAAGAAATCGAAGAACTGCGTGTGGAGTTCGCACGCGGCCCGGTGGCCGACAACCAGGCCCGGCTGGAAGACGAACTGGGCGATGTGTTGTTTGTTTGCGCCAATCTGGCGCGGCATGCCGAGGTCGATGTCGGCGCCGCGCTGCGGCACGCCAATCTGAAGTTCGAACGCCGCTTCCGTGCGATGGAAGCGCAGGCGCATGCGACCGGTACTGCCTTGAATGCGTTGTCGCTGAGCGAGCAGGAAGCGCTGTGGCAACAGGTCAAACGTAATGAGCGCAGTCGCGATGTGCAGGCTGGCGATGGTCCAGCCATCGCCAGTTCCGGGAGCGATGCACCGGCCTCGCAAGCGCCTCTTCCCTGCGCACCGTCCGTGCACCACCCTGGCGCCTGTCACCGGGCAGTTGTCGGCCAAGTGGCCCACAGCGCAGATGGCAATCACTCCGCCCTCGACAGCTCGGACTCCGACACGCCACGTTCCATATGAACCTCGCGCCGACCACGCTGTTGCTGTTTGCCGCGACGGCGCTCGCCGAGCTGGTCGGTTGCTACCTTCCTTATCTCTGGCTGCGCAACGGCGGCAGCGTGTGGCTGCTGTTGCCCACCGCGCTACGCCTTGCCAGCTTCGTGTGGCTGTTGAGCTTGCATCCGGACGCGAGCGGTCGCGTGTATGCGGCCTATGGCGGCGTCTATATTGCCAGCGCACTGGGCTGTGGTTGTGGTGGGTGGATGGCGTGACGCCGACGCGCTGGGATCTGCTCGGCGCCGTCTGCTGCCTGTTCGGCATGGCGATCATCATGTTCGCACCGCGTAGCGCCTGACTGCGCTTGCGCAAACGCGCGCACGTTGCCGGTGTTGTCCAGTTGCCGCCCGCAGCGGCTGCACCTGTCATGCACGAGGCTGGCATTGGAGCGGCTAACAAAACGTAGCAAGCAGTCGCCAGGTGGGTGCGGACAGCGCACGCAGAACCGCAGTGTGCGCGTGGTACATGCCGATTCCGAGTACCGGCCGCGTCCGCCTGGCGGTGAGCGCAGTCGTTTTGTTGGCTGCTCTTAGGCATCGGGAGCGCTGAGGCATACTCAGGCAGGGATAGATCCACTAGACGCAAGGGGCTGCAGATGTTTCCGACTTCTTTTCTCGCCATCGTCGTGCTGGTTGCAGGCGTCGTTGTCTTGTTCAAAACCGTGCGCATGGTGCCGCAGGGCTACCAGTGGACGGTGGAGCGCTTCGGCCGCTACACCCACACCATGAGCCCAGGGCTGCACTTTCTGGTGCCGGTGGTCTACGGCGTGGGCCGCAAGATCAACATGATGGAACAGGTGCTGGATGTCCCCAGCCAGGACGTCATCACCAAGGACAACGCGGTGGTGCGCGTGGATGGGGTGGTGTTCTTCCAGGTGCTGGATGCGGCCAAGGCCGCCTATGAAGTGTCCAATCTGGAAATCGCCTCGATCGCGCTGGTGCAGACCAATATCCGCACCGTGATCGGTTCGATGGATCTGGACGAATCGCTCAGCCAGCGCGAAACCATCAATGCGCAGTTGCTCAGCGTGGTCGACCAGGCCACCAACCCGTGGGGCATCAAGGTGACGCGGATCGAAATTCGCGACATCCAGCCGCCACGCGACCTGATCGATTCGATGGCGCGGCAGATGAAGGCCGAGCGCGAAAAGCGAGCGCAGATCCTCGAAGCCGAGGGCTCGCGTCAATCGGAAATCCTGCGCGCCGATGGCGAGAAGCAGGCCGCCGTGCTCGAAGCCGAAGGCCGCAAGGAAGCCGCCTTCCGCGACGCCGAAGCACGCGAACGTCTGGCCGAAGCGGAGGCGCGCGCCACCCAGGTGGTGTCCGATGCGATCGCCAACGGCAGTGTGCAGGCGATCAATTATTTCGTCGCACAGAAGTATGTGGAAGCGTTCAAGGCGCTGGCCACCGCGCCCAACCAGAAGTTCGTGCTGATGCCGATGGAGTCCAGTGGCATCATCGGCTCGATCGCCGGCATCGCCGCGTTGGCCAAGGAAGCGATTGGCAAGCCCGACGCACCTGCCGTGCGCGTGCCGCCGTTACCGCCGCGCGCAGGAGGCTGAGCGATGCGCTGGGATGTGGCGGTCTGGGCAGTGCTGGCGCTGCTGCTGATTGCGGCCGAGACCTTGGTGCCGGGTGCCTTCCTGCTGTGGATGGGGATCGCTGCCGCAGTGGTGTGCGTGTTGGTGCTGGTGTTGCCGGACATCGCGTTGCTGGTGCAGATCGTGGCGTTCGTGGTGCTCAGCTTCGTCTCGGTGCAGGTGTATCGCACCTGGTGTCGCGGCAAGGGCCGTGAGAGCGATCGCCCGTTGCTCAATCGACGTGCCGAGCAGGTGATCGGCCGTCGCGTGTTGCTCGATCAGGCCATCGACGATGGTCGCGGGCGCGTCAAGGTCGACGATGCGTTCTGGGTGGTCGCCGGTCCCGATCTGCCGGCCGGCACGCCGGTGCGCATCGTCGGTGTCGATGGCAGACCTTGCTGGTGCAGCCGGTCAGCTGACGTCCGCGGGCAGGGCACATGTTGCGCTGCCAATGTCCGCATTGTTGCAGCGCGGCGTAGCATCGCGCTGCGTCACTGTTCTCCAATCAGCGTAATCGCGCTGCTGCGCGCACGCCGTTCCCCAGGCGCGGCAGGACGGGGATAATGAGCGTCTTTCCTTGGACCGGCGCTCATGACCCAGAAGACCATCCTCAACGACACCCATCGTGCGCTCGGCGCCAAAATGGTCGACTTCGGCGGTTGGGACATGCCGATCCACTATGGCTCGCAGTTGGACGAGCACCACCAAGTGCGCCGCGACGCCGGCATGTTCGACGTCAGCCACATGACCGTGGTCGACCTGCACGGTGCGCGCGTACGCGCGTTTCTGCGCGACCTGCTCGCCAACTCGGTGGACAAGCTCAAGGTCTGCGGCAAGGCGCTGTACACCTGCATGCTCAATCCGCAGGGTGGGGTGATCGACGACCTCATCGTCTATTACATGAGCGAAGACTTCTTCCGGTTGGTGGTCAATGCCGCCACCCGCGAAAAAGATCTGCAGTGGATCGGCGAGCAGGCCGTACGCTTCGATGTGCGCGTGGAAGAGCGCAGCGACTTCGCGATGATCGCCGTGCAAGGCCCCAACGCACGCGCCAATGTCATCGACCTGCTGGACCCGGCCGACACCGCAGCGGCGAGCAAGCTCGGCCGTTTCGCTGCACTGCAAACGCGTTCGCGCGATGGCATCGAATTGTTTCTTGCGCGCACCGGCTACACCGGCGAAGACGGTTTCGAAATCGTGTTGCCGCAGGAGGCCGCCGTCGCGTTCTGGAATGCATTGCTCGCGCAGGGCGTCAAGCCAGCAGGTCTGGGCGCACGCGACACCTTGCGTCTGGAAGCGGGCATGCATCTTTACGGGCAGGACATGGACGATGCGGTCACCCCCTACGAAGCCGCGCTGGCCTGGACGATTGCCCTGGACGAAGGACGCGACTTCATCGGTCGCCGTGTGCTCGAGTCGCAAAAGGCGCAGGGTGCACCGCGTCAGTTGATCGGTGTGGTGATGGACGACAAGGGCGTGCTGCGACATGGCCAGGCGGTGTTCACCGCCAGTGGCGAAGGCGAGATTCTGTCCGGCACGTTCTCGCCGACGCTCGGCAAGGCGATCGCCTTCGCGCGCGTGCCGGCCGGCAGCATCGATCAGCTACGCGTGGACATCCGTGGCAAGCAGGTGCCGTTGCGCGCGGTGAAATTTCCGTTCGTTCGCGATGGCCAGGCACAGCCCGGCGTGCTCGGCGACTGAAGCGTGCGACGCCGTGCATCCTGCGCACGGTGCCGCGTCCGCATCACCCGCCACCACACTGGCGCGTGCACCTGTCTCGTCGCGCGGTCTAAACTAACCACCTGTCCCCAACCCTCATCTTTCCCGGAGCACACCCATGAGCGAGATCCCTGGCGACCTCAAGTTCCTCAAATCCCACGAGTGGGCCCGCATCGAAAGCAACGGCCGCGTGACCGTCGGCATTTCCGACCACGCGCAGGGCTTGCTGGGCGACCTGGTGTACGTCGAACTGCCGGGCGTCGGCGACACCGTGCAGGTCGGCAACGGCGCTGCGGTGGTGGAATCGGTCAAGGCCGCCTCCGACGTCTACAGCCCGGTCAGCGGCACCGTCGTCGAGGTCAACAGCGCGTTGAGCGACAAGCCGGAAACCATCAACGAAGACGCCTATGGCGAAGGCTGGATCTTCGTCGTCGAGATCGACGACAAGGAACAACTCAACGACCTGCTGGACCCGGACGACTATGCGGAGCTGCTCGAAGACGACGAGCACTGATCCGGTTTCGTTGCCGCCGGCATCCGATGGCCGCTCTCAGAGCGGCCATTTTTTTTGGCGCGCTGGCGCCAGCGAGGCACGATCTCGGTGTGACAATGCCACGCCGTCGGCAGTTCGGTCTGGGACAGGAGTGCGTCGGTCGGTCTGTCGACGGCGATGCCGCTGCTCGCACGTCGATGCGGTAGGCGTATCGGCGGCAACGATCGAACTCGCATCCAATGCTCGCTCATCTGCACACGCGCCGGATTTCTGACGTGAGTCGTTCGTGAGGGTCTGGCGTGCACTCGGTGAAAAATTTTCCGCGGTGTTGCCCGTCGCGTTCGTCCGACGATGCATGCGATGCATGCCGCAGTCGGTGCGCGCGGTCGCATGCATGGCGATCTAAGCACGCAATAAGTTTGCGCATTTCTGCTCATGCGACGTCGGAAGTGCGACGGTTGGAAAAAAAATTTTCAGCTGGCGGACAGGCGGCAAGGAGTGCCTCCGTACCGGCGTGGCCACCGTGCTGTTGAAGCGCTCAAGCGGTTGCGAAAGCGCGCTGCTAAA
Organism: Xanthomonas sp. JL1; assembly: GCF_038405005.1. Classification (NCBI taxonomy): domain Bacteria; kingdom Pseudomonadati; phylum Pseudomonadota; class Gammaproteobacteria; order Lysobacterales; family Lysobacteraceae; genus Xanthomonas; species Xanthomonas sp. JL1. Next base: position 28,174 of record NZ_JBBYGR010000047.1, read on the forward strand.
AAAAAACAGCGGAAAAGAAGTGCTTTTTTGAAAAAGCTGTTGGGCGAACATGCTTTTCGGTGAGGCGCGTACGCCGGTGCGCACGCTGTTTTGCTGCTCTGGATGCGGCACGCAGCGATGCTTGGCTAAAAAAAAAATGCAAAAGAGTGTTGACAGTAAAAAAAAGCGTGATTAGGTTTCGCCCAGCAGACATTGCTGCTGAAGAGAGTGAGCAAAATCGACATCGCGCCGACAAGCTTGTTCCGGATGTCTACCGAAGCGCCAACCACGGTGGAGTCGGGGCCGCTTCTCTCCAAAAAAGCAGCTGTCGTTCCGACTACGCACACGTGTCGCCGCTCGATGCGGGTGTTCCTGTATCCGTTCCGTCGCGCATTACCTGCGAACGGTTCCCGACGACGGCATGCCGTCGCTGGGTTTGGTTCAACTGGGCGTTACAACTCCATAGTTCACTGACGAGGAGCCAATTACATGGCCACTGCAAAAGCTGCGAAAAAGAAACCCACCGCCAAAAAGGCAGTGAAGAAGACTGCCGCCAAGAAGGCCGTCAAGAAGGTCGCCAAAAAGGCAACCGCCAAGAAGGCAGTGAAGAAGACTGCTGTCAAGAAGACTGCAAAGAAGGCAGCCGCCAAGAAGGCAGTGAAGAAGACTGCGAAGAAGGCAACCAAGAAGACTGCCGCCAAGAAGGCAGTGAAGAAGACTGCAAAGAAGGCGACCAAGAAGACTGCCGCCAAGAAGGCAGTGAAGAAGACCGCCAAGAAAGCCGTCAAGAAGACCGCCAAAAAGGCAGTAGCGAAGAAGGGGACCAAGAAGTCCGCCACCAAGAAGACCGCTGCCAAGAAGCCGGTCGCGAAGAAGGTCGCCAAGAAGAAGCCGGCCGCTCGCAAGAAGAAGGCCGTTCCGGTCGCGCTGCCCGCAACCCCGGCACCGCTGATCTGAATCTTGTAATACCCGATCGCCGTAAACATCGAGCTCTCTCCCCGACGCCCAGCGGGGAGGGAGCTTTTTTATGCGCCTGGCACTGGCGTGGTCAGTGTTGCGCGGAGCGTCGCTCGCCGGCAGGCGGCGTAGGTTTCATCATCGAAGCGACGTGGCTCATTCCAAGTTCTAGACGCTGTGGTGCCCATGGCATGCCGGCCGCCAGCGCGGATGCTGCCGCGAGATGGTTTGACTCTTCCGAGCAAGCTCAGACAACTGCACCAATGCTTTGGCGCGACGGCAAGAGGCGATAAGAAGGGCCGACACAAAGCGTCACGGCGCGTTATGCGATGCAGGTCGGCCTGACTTGTTGGAGTGCCGGCACTGTATCGAGTCGGAGGGTAGAGACCGTGCGGTGGTCCAGGCCGAGAGACCTAGCGTTGACCAATAGCGTGTCTGCTTTGGCATGTCGAGCCGGTCGGCTCAGCTGACGCGCTGCTGGCAGCGGATTATTTAGGACGGCCAAAACCCCGAGCGTATTGATCATCCACAGGTTTGCTCTCCTGCGGCCAACAGGCACGCCTTCCGCAAGCCGACCAACGCGCATCCGAACATGCAGAAACAACAACCTGATTGGCCCCGACCTTCAGCTGCAGCACCTCCGCGCTTATCGCTAAACCGGCCCAATGCCAGGCCGCCATGGGGTCCTGGCTGAAAGAACTTCGCACCGGCTCCTCGCATCAGCAGCGCCAAGATCAGACATCATGGAACACATCGGTAAAACGAAGCTATTTGCAGGACTGCAACAAAAATCCAGCTGAGGGTCAGGGCTAATCAGGAACAACAAAGGCGGCCGAAGCCGCCTTTGCCTGCAGTCACCGACACGACGTCAGTGCAGTACGTCCACTCAGCGCGGTGATGCCACCGACTTGCTGGAAGACGCGCCCTTGCCAGCCGGGTCGGGCTTCTCTGCCAGCATGTTCTCGCTGCCGAAGTCGCCGTCCACATCGATGTCCAACCAACGCTTCGCCGGCAAGCCCAGTGCGCGGTCCAGGATAGTCGGCAGCATGCCTGAGGGCAGGCCACTCTCGCCGTTCCACAGGATCGCAATTCCCAGATCGCGCTCTGGCAGCAGCGCCACCAAGCCGCGGTAGCCCTGCACCGCACCGGCATGGAACACCACCTGATGACCGGCGTAGTCGAACACACGCCAGCCCAGCGCGTAGCTCGCCGCATCCACACGCTCGTGGCGCCAGCCGGAACGCATTTCGCCCGGCGTGGAGATCACTGGCGCGTGCAGGGTCGCCAGCAGCGGTGCAGGCAGCACGTCGGTGCGATGACCGGTGTGTGCGAGCAGCCACTGCGCCATATCGCTGGCGCTGGCGTTGACGCCCGCAGCGGGCGCCAGACGGTAATAGGTCGGCTTGGGCGTCAGCGACACCCAGCCATTGCGGCTGCGCACGTGCGGGCGTGCCCAGTGCGGACTGGCCTGGATGCCGGCCAGACCCAGGCTCGCATCGTTCATGCCCAGCGGCTTGAAGATGCGGCGTTCCACCAATTGCTCGTAGAAGCTGCCTGACGCGGCGAACACTACATCGCCCACCAGGCTGAAGGCCACGTTCTGATATGCGTAGCAATCGCCCGGCGCGCAGCGCAGCGGTGCGACCGCGAGTTTGTGGCTGAGCGAGTAGTAGTCGACGTTGGATTCGATATCGCGGTCGTAGGCATTACGAGTCAGGCCGACGCGATGGCTGAGCACTTCGGCGACGGTGAGCTGGCGCGTTGCGGCGCCATCGCTGAGCTGGAAGCCCGGCACGTAGTCGACCACCTTGCTGTCCCAGCGCAGCACGCCATCGTTGACCAGCAGGCCGGCCATGGTGCCGGCGAAGGCCTTGGACAGCGATGCCAAACGAAACACGGTGTGGCCATCGACCGGCTGCGGATGATTGACGTCGGTAACGCCATAGCCGCGCGCGCTGAGCACCTTGCCGCCCTGCACGATGGCCATCGCCATGCCGGGCACGCGGTTGCCGTAGGTCAACTGGTCCGCCATCGATTCGAATGCCGCCACGTCGAAGCCGGCAGCAGGTGCCAACACTTGGTTGGCCGGCAGCGAGGTGCGATAGGGCAGCGGTGCGGTGGACGACTGCGCAACCCTGGCCGGCTGCAGCGCAGCGGCGGTAGGCGCGGGTGTCTGCGCGGTGGAAGAGAGAGCCAGAGGCAATAATGCCCCGAACAGCCCGATGGCCAACGGTCGGAACCGTCGGCGCGTGCGCATTTCTGTCATGGTTGTCCCGCCTGTTCCGCTGCCTCCGGGGATTCTAGCGCCGCGCTTTGCAATAGCACAAACTGCCGGAAGATGAATGGGCATCATACTGATCCTATTGATGATTTTAAGTTCAGAAATCGAGCAGTCGCGGGCGGTCGAGGCATCGCTTTCCGTTGATGCTGTTCACGGTGCAAGCGGCGTGCCTGGGGGGCATCTGGCCCGCAGCGGGCTGCGCTTGCGCGCTGGGGGGCTGCGTCGCATCGGCTAACTTGCGCGCTTGTTTCGCGGGTGCTGCCGCTGCCATGCCCTTGCCGTCGGGCCCGCTTGTGCGGGCTGCCGTGACACGATGACGCATTTCTTGAGGCCGCAATCTGCGGCTGGCCGTTTGAGCGCGGCACTGCGAAGCTCGCCGCCATTGGCGTGGTCGTTCCTCTACATTTTTCTGCCTGCTCAGCGGTTACTACGTGTTGCGCCCGGTGCGCGAAGCGATGAGTGCCTCGGCCGATGTGGAAGCAATTTTCCCGACCGGCATGATTGCGTTCTTCGCCGCGCACGGCATGCCGCTGAAGGACTTCACGCTGCAGGTGCTGTTTACCTGCGCTTTTCTGATCATTGTGCTGCTGCAGCCGGTCTACGGCGCGCTGGTCAGCCGCTATCCGCGGCGGGTGTTCCTGCCAATGGTGTATGGCTTCTTCATCGCGACCTTGCTGTTGTTCTACGTGTTGTTCGACACGGGTGTGCCGGGTCGCGGCATGGCGTTCTTCTTGTGGGTGACCGTCTTCAACCTGTTTGCTGTGGCGGTGTTCTGGAGCTTCATCGCCGATGTTTTCAACAACGCCCAAGCGCGTAGCTACTACGGCTATATCGGTGCGGCTGGCACCTTGGGGGCGTTTGTCGGTCCAATCCTGACCCGCACACTGGTCGAACGCATCGGGATTGCGCATCTGATGTTGGTGTCGGCCGGGTTTTTGACCGTGTGCGTGGTCTGCGTGTTGCGTTTGCGGCTGTGGGCGGTTGTGCGCGAACACGAGCGCCAGCTCAGCTTCGGCGAAGTGCCGATGGGCGGCGATGTGCTCGGTGGCCTCAAACTTATCGTGCGTGAGCCGCTGCTGCGCTGGCTGGCCTTCATGGTGTTGTTCGGCGTGGGCGTCGGCACCTTGCTCTACAACGAGCAGGCAGCGCTGTTACGGCGTCTCTACGCAGACGCAGTGGCGGCCACGGCCTACTACTCCAGCATCGATTTGGCGATCAACGCCCTGGCGCTGGTGCTGCAATTGTTGGTGACGCGCGCGCTGCTATCGCGCTTCGGCATCGCGCCAGCGTTGTTGATCCCGGGTGTGCCGATCATGCTGGGCTACGCAGTACTGGCGGCATCACCCCTGCCGATGATGATTGCGATCGTGCAGGTGATGACTCGCTCCAGTGAATTCGCACTTGCCAAGCCCGCGCGGGAGACGCTGTACACGCGGGTAGATCGCGAGTGGCGCTGCAAGGCCGGTGCCGCAATCGGCACGGTGGTCTTCGCGGCGGCGATCTCACCTTCGTCTGGGTCCACAAGCGGGTGTCTGCGTTCGGTTCCAGCGCGGTGTTCGGCGTCGGGCTGCTGGTGGCGACCGGCATGAGGGTCGGCGCGTTCGGCCTGTTGCGCGAAGCACGCAAGTTACCTGGCGAGCGCGATGTGGGCACGAGCAGGCGCGTTTCCGAATGCGTGCGGCCACAGCAGCACGCGGCAAGCGTGTGTCGGGAGCATGGACGCTACCTTCGTAGCGCGGCGGTAGCGGCGTCTGCCAACAGCCCTGAACAGATGCATGTCATACAAGGACGATGCGTTTCCGGGATGCCGCATTGTCGCTTGGCATCGGCCACGCACATGACCTGCCTCTCCCACTGATCGCAGTGAGCGCACGCATCGGCACAATCGTGCGGGCGCGCCGAGCAGCCTGCGCGCAATCGCAGTTATGCTGGCGGCACCATTTGCCAAGGCGGTCTGCCATGTCCCTGTTCGCCATTATCGCCGGCCTGTGCGTTGCACTGCTGCACGTCTACATCCTGGTGCTGGAAATGGCGCTGTGGACGCACCCGCTGGGCTTGAAGACCTTCCGCAACAGCCTGGAAAAGGCGCAGGCCACCCGCGTGCTGGCAGCCAACCAGGGCCTCTACAACGGGTTCCTGGCTGCGGGCCTGTTCTGGGGTGCGCTGGCCGTGCGCGCCGACGTGCTGAGCTTCTTCCTGGGCTGTGTGGTGGTGGCAGGTTGCTATGGCGCCTACAGCGTCAACCGCCGCATCTTCTTCGTGCAGGCGCTGCCTGCATTGATCGCACTCGCGCTGCTGTGGCTGCCGCACTGACACCTGCGCCAGGGGGCTGCCCGCTCGTAGGAGCGGGCTTGCGACGAAGCGTGACTCGTAGCCCATCGCAAGCTAGCGATTCTCGGCGGATAGCGTGCGTCACGCAGGCACGCGTTTGACCGCGATGCGCACCCGTCCGACAAGGGGCTGACGGGCCACGTAGCCGGGGCGTTTTTTTCTGCCGCGACCGCAATCGCTTCAATCGCCTGCGTGCGGTCACGGCGGGCCGGCAACCGATTATCCGCTCGGCGATGCCATCGCCTGGGCGCTGCGGGCGGCGCAGGAAGTTTGTAAATGCTGCCGGTTGTTGCGCCAGCATCAACACCCGTGTCCACAAACAACGACGGCGAGCCGAAGCTCGCCGTCGTTTACTGCTGTGAGCCTGGCGCAAGCCTTATGCGGCTTCGCGTGGCTGCTGTGCCTGCGGCTTGTCGTAGAAGCTGGCCGCACGCAACTCATGCGGATCGAAGTCGTCTACGGTAATGGTGTCCATCATGATCTCGCGCAGCTCTTCCAGCAGATTGCGCTCTTCCATGCTGATCACGCCTTCGGCCACGGCTTCGTCCAGCTGCGCCGGGAAATCCAGTGCTTCGATGCCCTTGGTCTTGAGCGCCTTCAGGAACTTGCGCTCCACCGGCTCGGCCATCACGGCCTTGGTCAGGTAGCTGGCGATACGGCCCCCCGGATTGTTGGCGCACGGAGTCAGGAACACCCCCTGGGCCAGACGGTCGCGCGCTTCGTTCGGCGTCATCAACAGCGACGCCACACGATGGCCCAGACGATCGCCGGGCGCTTCGGCACGACGGCCCAGCGGGAAGATCAGCACCCACATCAACCAGCCCACCGGACGAATCGGGAAGTTGCGCAGTGCCGCCGACAATGCGGTTTCGATCTTGTGCACGCTGTCGTGGAACGCCCACGCCAGCAACGGCTGATCGCTCGTTGGCGCACCTTCGTCGTGATAGCGCTTGAGGATGGCGCTGGTCATGTAGATATGGCTCAGCACATCGCCCAGGCGACCGGACAAGGACTCCTTGAACTTCAACTTGCCGCCCAGCATCAGCATCGACACGTCGGCCATCAACGCCAGGTTGGCCGAATAACGATCCAGCTTGCGGAAGAAACGACGGGTATAGGCATCGCCCGGCGCCGCACCGATGCGTGCACCGGTCAGGCCGAACCAGAACGAGCGCACCGCGTTGGAAATTCCGAAGCGGATGTGGCCGAACAGGCTTTGGTCAAACGCTTCCAGGCCACGCTGCGTATCCGGGTCCTGCGCCGCCTGCATTTCCTTCAACACCCACGGATGGCACAGGATGGCGCCCTGGCCGAAGATCAGCAGGCTGCGGGTCATGATGTTGGCGCCTTCCACGGTCACGCTGATCGGCGCGGCCTGCCAGGCGCGGCCGGCAAAGTTGCGCGGCCCCAGGATGATGCCCTTGCCGCCGATCACGTCCATCATGTCGCTGACGACTTCGCGGCCCATCGTGGTGCAGTGGTACTTGGCGATCGCCGACGGCACCGACGGCACGTCGCCGCGATCCACCGCCGCAGCCGTGGCCTGCGACAACGCACTGATCGCATACGCCTTGCCACCGATGCGGGCGAGCGCTTCTTCCACGCCCTCGAAACGGCCCACCGACAAGCCGAACTGCTTGCGGATGCGCGCATACGCACCGGTCACGACTGCCGCCGCCTTGCTGCCGCCGCTGGCGGTGGAGGGCAGGGTGATCGAGCGGCCGACAGCCAGACACTCGTTGAGCATGTTCCAGCCCTTGCCGACCATCTCCACACCACCGATCAACTGGCTTAGCGGGATAAACACTTCTTCGCCGTGGATGGGGCCGTTCTGGAACGGCGAGTTCAACGGGAAGTGGCGACGGCCGATTTCCACGCCCGGGGTTTCGCGCGGCAGTAGCGCCAGGGTGATGCCGATGTCCTTCTTGTCGCCGATCAGACCTTCCGGATCGTAGGCGCGGAACGCCAAACCGATCAGCGAAGCGACCGGTGCCAGCGTGATATAGCGCTTGTCGAACGTCAGCTTGACGCCGAGCACGTTGGCGCCGTTCCACTCGCCCTTGCACACGATGCCGTAGTCCGGGATCGAGGTCGCATCGGAACCGGCAAACGGGCCGGTCAGGCCGAAGCACGGCACTTCCGCGCCGACAGCCAGGCGCGGCAGGTAGTAGTCCTTTTGCTCCGGGGTACCGTAATGCAGCAGCAGCTCACCGGGGCCAAGCGAGTTGGGCACACCGACGGTGGAGCTGACCACACTGGAGATCGAGGACAGCTTCTGAATCACCTTGTGGTGCGCCAGCGCGCTGAAGCCCAGGCCGTCATACTGCTTGGGAATGATCATGCCGAAGAACTTGTTCTTCTTGATGAAGTCCCATAGTTCTGGTGGCAGATCAGCGTGGACGTGGGTGATCTCCCAGTCGTTGATCATCTTGCACAATTCTTCCACCGGGCCATCCAGGAAGGCCTGCTCTTCGGCAGTCAACTGCGGCTTGGGATAGTTGAGCAGCTTCTGCCAGTCCGGGTCACCGGTGAACAGCTCGCCTTCGAAACCGACCGAACCGGTTTCCAGGGCGATGCGTTCGGTCTGCGACAGCGGCGGCAGCACCTTGCGGAAGAATTCCATCAGTGGCGTGGTCAGCAGCGGCTTGCGCAGGAACGGCAGCAGCACCGGTACGGACACCAGTACCACCAGCGCGGCGGCCACGATGGTGGCGGTGAGATTGGCACCCAGCAGCCAGCACGCCACCAGCACACAGGCGCTGATCGCAACCCACGTGGCAAGGCGCATCCGGTGATAGGCAGCGATACCCGCCGCCAGGATGACGAGGAGGAACGGTGCGACGATGCTCATGGTCTTGCTCCAGTGACATGCTCGGTGGTGTTGGACGCTGCGATGGTGCAAACCGCCGTCAGTGCGTCCAGATAATGCAACACGGTGGCGGTAAACGTGGTGTTGTCGTCGCCCGCCAGCATGTGCGTGGCATCTGGTAGATGCACGTGCTGCGCATGCGGCGCGTTGGAGAGAAATTCAGCGATGTTGGCTGGCGTGACCAAATCGCTGCGTCCGCCGCTGATCAGCAGCATCGGGCAGCGCACCTGTGCTGCCGCATCCAGCAATGCGTGCTGCTGCAACTGCGCATCCTGACCGGCCAGCTCATCGACCAGGCGTGGATCCCAGTGCCAATACCAACGCCCATCGGCACGCTGCCGCAGCAATGCCTGCAGTTGGCCCGGCGGTTTGCGCGGCCGATGCGGCAGGTAGGCGGCAATCGCATCGGCTGCCGCATCCAGCGATGCGAAACCGTCCGGATGCGCGATCATGAAACGCAGAATGCGCTCCACACCCGTGGTGTCCCAGCGCGGCGTGATGTCCACCAGCACGATCGCACGGAACAAGCCGGGCCAGCGCGCTTCTGCCAGCAACCCGAACAAGCCACCCATCGATGCGGCGACCAGCGCGATCAGATCGTCGGTGAACTGTGTTGCCGAGTAGGGCAGGTCCAGTGCATTGACGCTCGAATCGCCATGCCCGCGCGCGTCGTACGACAGCGTCCGGTAGCCATTTTGAGCCAATGTCGCGGCAGTGCTTTCCCGCGCATGCCGGGTCTGGCCAAAGCCATGTGCGAACAACACCGTCGGTGCGTGTCCGGCACCCTGCGTCGACACGGCAAGTACTGCATCACCAGCGTTGACGCTGGACACTGACGCAGTGGAGGCGAGGCTAGCGGGCGGGGTGACCATACTTAATGGTATGGATGTACAGTGGCGACTGTCAATACGTAATCGTATGGACGGTTAAACCATTGAATCATGGCGCTTTTATGTCAATGACGTGATGCATACTGCAACTGACTCAAGCGTATGGTTAAATCGCGCCATGAACGACACCACCGACTCCAGCCGTACCACACCCCGCGCCGGCTCTGGTCGCGGCAACCGCCTCAGCGCGGACGATTGGGCACAGGCCGCGCTTGACCTGATCGCCGAACAAGGCGTGGGCGCGGTCGCCGTGGAGCCGCTGGCGCGCCGGCTGGGCGTCACCAAGGGCAGCTTCTACTGGCATTTCCCTTCGCGCGATGCCCTGCTGCAGGCCGCCCTTGAGCGTTGGGAAATCTTCGAACAAAAGGAAGTGTTCGGCAGCCTGGAAGATGTCCCCGACCCCAGCGCCCGCTTGCGCGCGCTGTTCCAGCTGGTTGCGCACGAGGTCAAACCGCACGTCATCTACAGCGAGCTGCTCAAGGCACTCGACCACCCGGCCGTACGCCCGGTCATCGACCGCGTCTCGCAACGCCGCCTCGATTACCTCATCGCTTCCTTCCGGCAGGCCGGCCTCTCCCGCACCGACGCCCAGCACCGCGCGCGCCTGGCCTACGCCGCCTACGTCGGCTTTCTGCAGCTTTCCCTGCAACTGCAACAGCCCAAGCAGGCCCGCGAAGACTTCGAGGCCTATGTGGAGCATGTGATCCAGACGTTGATTCCTGGGTGAGCTGACGTGGTGAGATCGAACGCGCAGTACCTGCTTTTCGCGCTGGCATGAACAAAAAAGGGCGGGCCGCATGCGGCCCGCCCTTGCAACTGGCAACGACTCCTTCGATTAGAAGGAGAACGTCATGCCCAGCGTGTAAAAACGACCGATTGCATCGTAGAAGTTCGGGAACGTATTGCCGCTGTTCTGAGTGGTGTCACCGATCGTATTGCCGACGACTGGCGCCTTCTTGTTCGTCAGGTTGGCCACCGACAGGTTGACTTCGGCATTGAAGGGCAGCTTGTAGTTCACGCCAAAATCAAAGTAGCTATACGACGGGATTTCGCGGTAGCTCTGAAACCATGTGCCGGTTTCAGGCTCCACTTCCATCTTGCTGTTGTAACGCCATGCCAATGACACCGACAGATCGTTGTAGGACCAGCTGGAGCGCAGGATGGAGCGGTACTTCGAGTTGGGCGTGCAGCTGACGCTGTAGTAACCCAGACAATCACGGTTTTCCGATTCAGGAGTGGCCTGCGATTCCAGGGTGGTCACCAAGGTTGCGTCGTAGGCCAGGTTCAGGCGGCCCATCGAGCCCGGTAGATCGAAGCCATACTTCAGGCCGAGATCGAAGCCGTCGGTCTTCAACGTACCCTGGTTGCTCAAGATCAGCGAAATGCCGCGAGAGGTGGTGCCGTTGAAGGTGCCCGTCAACGGCGACCGTCCAATTAGGGCGCAGTTGCTATTGAAGGTCAGGCCAGGATTGAACGCAGGGTCATAGCAGCCGGAAATAACGTCATCGACGCTCTGCGAGGAGATGGTTTTTTCCATCTCAATCTTCCAGTAGTCCAGCGTCATGGCGAAGTTGGAGGTGGGGTTCCAGACCAGGCCAATCGTCTGCGTGTCCGCCTGCTCCGGAGTCAGCAGCAGATTGCCACCGGTCAGGACATTGACTTGACCAGCATTAGGTTGCGCAACCAGGCCAGCCGAGCCGGCAGGAACACCGGTCTGCACGCACAGGTTGGACAGCGTGCCCGGCACATTCGCTTGTGCCGCGCTGATTGCACCGCCGGCGCACGGATCGGTCTCCAAGTTGTCCAGGCTGGTAACCTGCGGAGCAAACAGCTCACCAATGCCAGGTGCACGGTTGGCGCGCTGGAACATGCCGCGGAAACGCAGACTTTCAATAGGCGCCCAGTTGATGCCGTACTTGAAGCTGCCGTATTCGTCGCTGGTATTGGAGCTGGTCTTGAAATCGGAGTAGCGGTAGCCGGCTTCCAGCGAGAGCGCGTAGACACCCGGTGCGTTATCGATCAGAGGGACGATAAATTCGCCAAATGCTTCGTTGATCGTAAAGCCGCCCTGGCTATCCGGGGTCGGCGCGCCGGTGCCCATGACTTCACCCTGGATCTGGCTCGGGCCGTCCGAACGTGTACCAGCCGTTGCACGACGGTGCTCGGCGCCCACAGCGACACCAATCGGATATTCCGACCAAGGGCTCTTGAATCCACCCAGATCGCCGCTGACGTTGAGCGCGGCATTGTCCTGCTCAACGTTCTGGATCGAGAAAGCACTCAAATTGATAAACTTGAGTGCTTCTGGCGAAACAGAACCTTCCGGACCCCAGACATTGAGCGGTACGCAGCCATTGCTCGGATCAACGCAAGTGCTGCCATCGAGAGACATCAAGGCTTGGCGGGTCTTGGACAGCGAGCCCCAGTTGCGAGATTCGGCAAGACGCTCAGATTCACCGTGCGACCAGAACGCGTCGTACTTCCAGTTATCGGTAATGGCGCCACGCAGACCGGCAGTCACCTGGAAGGTCTTGGTATCGAAGCGATCGGTGCGTGGGCCAAGCTCCGTCAGGCGACGGCCAATCGTCAGGCCTTCGATCATGGTTGCGTTGCCCGGAACGCAGTTGGCAGCGTCGATGCCATACGCTTGGCACAGCTGCTGGCGAGCAGGTTCAGGAATCAGGGGGTTGCCAATCGGCATGTCGAACGCTTCTTGAAACAAGCCGCTCGGTGCCAGAGATGCTTCCACGCGTGAGCGGGTGTAATTCACCTGGCCGTACGCTTCAGCATGCTCGTTGATTTCGTAGCGGCCCAGCGCGGTTGCCTGATACCGATCCAGTCCGGTCTGGAAAAGGTTGATCGGATTGAAGTTATACGTTTGGACGTCGCTGACAATCTGGCCGGTGGTCGGGTCGATCTGACCTCTGCCGTCCAGTGTGCCGTCATCACCTGGGGTGCCCCACACGCCGGGCGGACCCACGATCAGCGAAGGTACGGTGGTGCCCGAGCCCTGTGGACGTCCGTTAGCAGAAGAGCGTGACACTTTCCCCCAGGCACGATCGCCCTGGAAAACCGGGTCAACTTTGGTGTGACCCACACTGAACACGACATTGCCTTTGCCGTCGGACGAGTTGGCGCCCATCGTGGCTTCGATGCGCTGACGCGCACCATCGCCATATTTGGATTGACCGTAAGAGCTCTGAACCTCAACGCCTTCGAAGTCGCGGCGCAGGATGAAGTTTGCGACACCGGAAATGGCGTCAGCACCGTAGACCACGGATGCGCCACCGGTCAGCAAATCCACACTTTGGATAAGCGCTACAGGAATCGTATTGGTGTCAACGACACCGGAAAGATCGTACGGAACCGGACGGCGGCCATCGACTAGCACCAGCGTGCGGTTCGAACCCAAGCCGCGCAGGTCGAGTTCTGCTGCACCAGTGGCGCCGTTGTTCGTACCAGGACCGACGGTCGGCGAAACACTCGGCAGCTGCTTGACGAATTCTTCTACGGCAACAGGCTGCGTGCGCATGAAATCTTCACGCTCAATGCTCGTGACCGGGCTGCTCGTGGTCAGGCCCGGCGTCGAGATACGGCTACCGGTGACGTTGATCGCGTCTAGTGTTGCTGCTTCGTCGGCTGGCTTGGTCTGCGCGACCGCAGTCGCTGACAGAACGGCATTACCGGTGCCGAGCACCAACGCGAGCACAACTGCGTCGCGCAGTTTGTTGGACTTAAAATTCATTTAGCTCTCTCTCCAAGTGATCTTGGGTACTGCACTGCCAAGGGTTGTTTGCCTGTGGGGGGTTCCGAAAAAGCGGATCCAAAACGTCAGGGTGAACCGATGGTATATGCGTTGCGAGCGAAATTAAAGTCCTGTTAACGAAAAAGAAGAGGGTTGTGAAGGTGCCGGCCGAGCTGTTGCTCCACAACGCAAAACGCCACCGGCTGCAGGCCGATGGCGTTCAGTAAATTTTAATAAAATCAGTGATTTATAGGTCTTGCTCGTACCTGACGTACGGCACCGTCCCGTCGCTGCTGCTCTCGTTGCTCGGCGCGAATGGGTTCTTGCCACGGGAGATGACGTTCTCGGCGCCAACGGTGAGCTGGCCGCTCCAGGGGGTGCGCCAGGTCAGGCCCAGGCCCAGGCCTTCCCACTTTTCGGGCTGGCCGGGGACGTCCACGACGCGGCCGATGACGTTGGCGCTGAAGGCACCATAGCCGCCGCCAACGCTCAAGGTCTTGCTGTCCCACTGGTCGGCGATAGCCGGCGACACATCGGAAAGTGGCACCAGGCGTGCGCGGGCGTAGGTGCCGCCGATCGAGACGAAGCCTTCGCGACCGATATTCTTCTGCCCGAAGACGGTGAGGTCGTTTTGCTCGACACGTGTCAGTGGGGCCTTGCCGGCGCCGATCAGCCAGGCGGGCAGGGTGTCGCGACCGGTGCCGGCGGTAACGCCAACCCGGCCCCCGCCGCGATTGAACCCCAGCGTGCCGGAGACGCGCCGCGATGCCGCAACGCTGTCTTCCTCGTCATCGCCGATACCTGCAAGCAGACAGTGGCTGGCTAGCCCGCTGATATTGGTGCCGCGGCTGCTGTTGCAAAGCAGACCGAGCGAATCGCCAGAGGTCAGGCCAAACGCGGCATCGAGCGAGTTGCGGCCAAAATGCCAACGTGCGCCGGCCTTCTGCTCGCCAGTCGGCTCAAGATATAGAAAGGCTTCCACCTTGCCGCTGCCCTTGTTCCACACCGGCAGGATCGTGCTTTCGCGCAACTGCTGCTGGGCCGACTGCGCTTGCACGCATGTGGCCGCCGCGAGGGCAACCATCAAAGCTAGCGGGAGGCGCAGTAGGTGTCGCATAGCCAGAGGTCAGACCCAGGGGCAGTTGTTAAGTTCCCGAGAGCGGGCACGTACGATGCTAGGATGTTTATAATTATTTAACAAGTGGTCGTGTTCCCCGAAACGCAACCGTTATCCTATCTATTGCAACCTTTCCGGCGCTTCCCGCGAGGGCTGCGCTGCGCTGAAAAGTACGTCGAGCGCGGTCAACGGAAAGTGATACTCACGGCCACAGAATTCGCAGCGCACCTCGACTTCGCCAGTGGTCTCGGCGGCCGCGCGCGCCTCTTCCTCGCCCAGCGATTGCAGCATCGAGGCGACCCGCTCACGCGAGCAGGAGCAGCCGAAGCTGAGCGGCTTGCTGCCGAGCAACTGTGGCTCTTCTTCGTGGAACAGGCGGTGCAGCAGGTCTTGGCCGGCGACCGAGAGCAGCTCCGGTGCGCCCAGGGTGTCGAACAACGCGCCGATTCGAGTCCAGCCGTCGTTATCGCCCTCGTCGCCGGGAAGCTTCTGCAACAACAGACCGGCGGCCTGATCCGGGCCGGCGGCCAGTAACAGCCGCGTCGGCAGCTGTTCGGATTGCTGGAAATAGGTTTCGAAGGCTTCGGCCAGGTCCGGCGCCTGCATGCCGACCAGGCTCTGGTAGCGCTGCGGCTCACGCGGGTCCAGACCGGGGTTTTCGATGGTGATTGCCAGCAGCGCGGCGTCGCCCAGTTCGCGCAGATCGGTCGGTGCATCGACGCCGTCAGCCAGCTGCACGATGCCGCGCAAGGTGCCGGCGGCGGTGCATTCGGCAAACAGGGTGCGCAAGGTGTCGTTGCCGCGCAGTTGTAGCGACAGGCGTCCGTGGACCTTGCTATGACCAGTGAACAGGGCAGCGGCCACCGCCGCTTCGCCAAGCAGTTGACGAGCGGCAGGCGGGTACTCGGCGGCACCTTGGATGTCGTCCCAGGCCTTGGTCAGGCGCACGTGGACGCCGCGCACGCCGGCGGCGGGCAGCAGGAAACGGGAAAGCTGATCGTGATCGGTCATGGAAACATCGGACGTAAGGGACGCGTGTTGCCGGATAATGCAGCAGGCATCGGGATTGAAGGTCTTAGCGAACAGTGGGGACGGATGTATGGGATGACAAGCAAGCTGCGCCACCGCGGCGCAGGCGCTGTCTGCGCTGGGTCTTGGCGGCACCGCTGCTGTTTGCCGCGGCGAGCGTGCTGCAGGTGCTGTTCTTGCGGGTGGTCGATCCACCGATCAGCAGCATGATGGTGGGGCGTTATCTGGAAGCCTGGGGCGAGGGCGACTGGAGTTTTTCGCTGCATCAGCGATGGCGTGATTACGACAAGATCGCCGCGAGCCTGCCGATTTCGGTGGTAGCTGCGGAGGATCAGCAATTCCCGATGCACCACGGTTTCGATCTGCAAGCGATCGAAAAGGCGCGCGATCATAATGCCCGCGGCGGCCGCGTGCGTGGCGCCAGCACCATCAGCCAGCAGGTCGCCAAGAATGTATTTCTGTGGCAGGGCCGCAGTTGGGTGCGTAAGGGCCTGGAGGCCTGGTACACGGTCTTGATCGAGCTGTTCTGGCCCAAGCAGCGCATTCTGGAGATGTATCTCAACGTGGCCGAATTCGGCGACGGTGTGTACGGCGCGCAGGCGGCTGCCCAGCAGTTCTGGGGCAAGGATGCGGCAGGTTTGTCGCCGACCGAATCGGCGCGCCTGGCGGCGGTGTTGCCATCGCCACGGCATTACGACGCGCGCAGTCCCGGTGCATTCGTGCAGCGGCGTACCATGTGGATCCAGCGGCAGGCGCGCCAATTGGGCGGCCCTGCCTACTTGCCGGCACCATGAGGGTGAGCACGATCGATACCGTCCAACTACCGGTCTCCCCTGAGCACCTGACCGTGGTCATCGCGGCCTTCAACGAAGAAACCAGCATTCCCCTTCTGCATCCGCGCCTGTGCGCAGTACTGGCGCAATTGCACGGGTTGCAGACGCATGTGCTGTATGTCGACGACGGCAGCACCGACGGCACCTGGGACGTATTGCATGCGCTGACCGAGGCCGATGCCAACGTCAGTGCGGTGCGGCTATCGCGCAATTTCGGCAAGGAGTTGGCGATTTCTGCGGGGCTGGATCATGTGCTGCCGGGTGCGGTGGTACTGCTGGACGCCGATGGCCAGGACCCGCCGGAATTGATTCCGGAATTCGTTGCGCTGTGGCGTAGCGGCTACGACAACATCTTCGGCACGCGGGTCTTTCGCGAGGGCGAGAGTTGGCTCAAGCGCAGCGCCGCGCATGCGTTCTACCGTGTGATCCGGCGCTTGTCGCGCACCCCGATTCCTGCCGATACCGGCGATTTTCGCTTGCTGTCCCCGCGCGTGGTGGAGGCCTTGCAACAGCTGCGCGAGCGCCATCGCTTCATGAAGGGGCTGTTTGGCTGGGTCGGATTCCGTCAGGTGGCGCTGCCGTATCGGCGCGCGCCGCGTTTGTCCGGGAACAGTAAGTTCACCGTATGGCGGCTGTGGAATTTCGCACTCGACGGCATCACCAGTTTTTCGACGGTGCCGCTGCGGGCGGCCACGTATCTGGGCTTGCTCACCGCGTTGCTGGCGTTTGTGTTCGGTGGTTGGGTCGTCATCAAGGCCGCGCTGGTGGGCGACCCGGTGGCAGGGTGGCCGACCATGATGTCGGTGATCCTGTTTCTGGGTGGCATGCAGCTGATTGCCTTAGGGCTGATTGGCGAATATCTGGGCCGGTTATACGACGAGGCCAAGCAGCGCCCGCTGTATCTGGTCGATACCCACCGCGGCGCGGTGGGAGTAGGCTGTGGGGACCAAACCAAGCGCGGAGCGGGCCATGCAGACCGTACGACAGCTGTTGGGGACCAAGCAGGTTGAGGTATTTGCGGTTGCGTCCGATGCCGCGGTGATCGAGGCGATTGGCTTGATGGCCTAGAAGGCTGTTGGCGCGGTGTTGGTGATGGATGGGCCGCGCTTGGTCGGGATCGTCTCCGAACGCCATTACGCGCGCAAGGTGGTGCTGCGTGATCGCTCGTCTTCCACGACCAGCGTCGCCGAGATCATGAGCGCCGAGGTGGTGACGGTGTCGCCATCGGACACGGTGGAGCGCTGCATGCAACTGATGACCGACGGGCGCTTTCGGCATCTGCCGGTGGTCGAAAACGGCCGCGTGCAAGGTGTGATTTCGATTGGCGACCTGGTCAAGGCGGTGATCGAAGCGCAGCAGCAGGATATCGACCAACTGCAGCGCTACATCGCCAGTTGATGCTGCAGCGCGTTATTGCGCGTACTTGCCACCGCAATCGCTGTCCTTGCCTGGGCCTGGTTCGAAGGTCGCGAGCAGGGCAGCTGGCGGGGCGATGCTGCCAAGTGCCACCGTGATCGCGCCGCGCACCCCTAGTGTCGCGTTCCGTTGATAACTTTGCAGAGCCGTTCGATCTTGGCGAGGATCGAGTCAGCGGTCGCAGTCCATTTGAACGGTCGCGGGTTTTGATTGTAGTGCTCCACGAAGGCGTTGATCTTGCGCTTTAGATCAGCCACCGAGTCGAAGGAGCCGCGCCTGATCGCCCGTTGGGTGATCAGGCCAAACCAGCGTTCGACCTGATTGAGCCAGGAACGGTAGGTCGGCGTGTAATGCATGTGGTAGCGCGGCCGTTTGGCCAGCCATGCCTTGATCCTGGCGTGCTTGTGGGTGGCGTCGTTGTCGCAGATCAGATGCACGTCCAGATCCTGCGGCACCTGCGCGTACGCAGGTCGATTTCTGCAGTGCCAGAAAGATCGCTATCGCCGGCAGTGCCGCTGAACTTCTCGTAGCGACAGACATCGCCATCGCGGCGGAAGCGGCCTTCCAGCGTGTAGGGCGGTGTGGATGGTATTGCGACGCCAGCAGGTACAGGTCTGCCATGTCCTGGCCGCTGAGCGCCATCTGCAGGTCGAATACGCGGAGCTGGAACGGGTTGGTCAACGTGCCGCGCACATGCGTCCGCGTGGCGCCGGCACTGCCGCGCAGATCGATACGGAAGGGATGTTCGCTTTGACTCAATTCCAGCGGCGAGGCGGTATTGCCCTTGAGCGCGAATGGATAGCCTTTCCAGCGGCCCTTGCCGTCGATGCTGATCGGTGCGGCGCGCTGGTCGCTGCTGGGCGGCGCCAGGCTATTGATCGCGACATCCACATCCGAGCGGCTGGCATCGTCGATATATTGCAGGCGCCCGTTGTTCACCAATAAGCGTCCCAGGCGCGGCATGCTGCTGTCGCTATGGGACTGGTCGAAGACCCAGTTGCCCGGATGGCTGTCGTTGCCGGCTTCCAGCAACAGCGTTGGGTGTTCCAGCCGGATTTCCGGCAAGCGCAGCTTGCCGCGCAGCAATGGCCAGAGTTCGACATCGATCTCGGCCGCATTCAATTCTGCCATCGCGCCGCGCTTGGACCACGATGCATTGCCCAGGCTCAAACGCTCGCCGCGCACCGTGGTGATGCGGCCCAGATCGACATCCAGATGGCCGAGATGAAATTCGCGCCCGGTCTTCGCGGTGACCGCACGTTCGACCGGCCCGCGCAACCAATTTCAGTCGAACAGCAGCACGAAGACCGCTGGCAGCACCGCGAAGATGCCGAGCCCGATCCACCAGCGTCGACGATGCGGGCTGCGGGAGGGCGAAGCAGCAGCGGGGGCGGTCACGTTGTTCACGTGCGCAATGGTTGGCGATGGTTCGTGCACGACGCGCGAACGCGCCGATGATCGCAGATCACATCACCTGCGCGATGACGGCAACGAAGTGGCAAGTGCTACCGGCGAGCACGAACAGGTGCCAGATCGCGTGGAAATAACGCTGGTTGTCGCGTTGATAGAAATACGTGCCCAGCGTGTAGAAAAGACCGCCTGCCAACAGCCAGTACAGCGACCAGGTATCGACGGAGCGCAGCAACGGCTGGATCGCCACGATGATCAGCCAGCCCATTGCCAAATACAGCACCGTCGACAGCAAGCGAAAGCGACCGGTAAAAAACATCTTGAAGATCACTCCGGCGGCGGCGATCGTCCAGACGGCCGCAAACAATCCCCAGCCCCAGGGGCCACGCAGGTTGATCAGCGTGAACGGGGTATAGGTGCCGGCGATCAATAGATAGATTGCGCAGTGATCGAGCACCTGCAGACGCGCCTTGGCGCCTGGATGCGCAATGGCATGGAACAGCGTGGAGGCGACGTAAAGCAGTACCAGCGTGGCACTGAACACGATGGCGGTGGCCAATTGCCAGCCATCGCCATGGATGGCGGCCAGCGTGATCAGCACCGAACCGCCAGCCAATGCGGCAATGGCGCCCAGGCCGTGGGTCACGGCACTGGCAATTTCGTCGCGCAGGTCGGTCGAGGGGGAGGCGTCTGCGTTCATTTCAAAAAGGTACCGTAACTGCGAGCAATTCGCATCGCCGGCTGTGGCGCACGCTTGCTGCAGGTCACGCGCAGGTCAATCGATCGCCTTGGCATGGACGTGTTCGCGGGTGGCCGAGAAACGCACATCCGGCGCGCGTTCCTGGGCCAGCTGCAGGTTGACCCGGGTCGGTGCCAGGTAGACCAGCTGGCCGGCGGCGTCGATGCCCAGATTGCCGGCATTTTTCTCGCGGAATTCGTCCAGCTTCTTGACGTTGTCGCAGTGCACCCAGCGCGCCGTGGTGACGCTCACCGGCTCGAAGATCGCGTCCACGCCGTATTCGTCCTTGAGCCGATACGCGACGACGTCGAACTGCAGCACGCCGACCGCGCCCAGGATCAGATCGTTGCTCATCAACGGGCGGAAGAACTGCGTGGCACCTTCTTCGGACAGCTGCGCCAGGCCCTTCTGCAATTGCTTGAGCTTGAGCGGGTCGCGCAGGCGCGCGCGGCGGAACAGCTCCGGCGCGAAGTTGGGAATGCCGGTGAACGACAGCGATTCGCCTTCGGTGAACGTGTCGCCGATGGAGATGGTGCCATGGTTGTGGATGCCGATGACATCGCCCGGCCAGGCTTCGGCGGCGATCTCGCGATCGGAGGCCATGAAGGTCAACGCATTGGCCAGCTTGACGTCCTTGCCGCTGCGCACATGCAGCGTCTTCATGCCGGCTGTGAACTTGCCGGAGCACACGCGCATGAACGCCACGCGGTCGCGATGCTGCGGGTCCATGTTGGCCTGGATCTTGAACACGAAGCCGCTCAGTTTGGTTTCGCTCGGCGCCACGCGACGGCCAGTGGTCTCGCGCGTTTGCGGCGGCGGTGCGTGTTCGATGAAGAAATCCAGCAGTGGTTGCACGCCGAAATTGTTGACGCCCGAACCGAAGAACACCGGGGTCTGTTGACCGGCGCGATACGCATCCAGATCGAACGGGTTGCTCGCGCCTTGCACCAGTTCCAGCTCGTCGCGCAGCTCGGTCAGCATCTGCTCGCCGATCTTTTCGGCCAGGCCGGGCGCATCCAGCGACGGGAAGATGGTGGAATCCTGACGGGTGAAATTGCGCCCCTGTTCGTACAGATGCACTTCGCCGGAAATCAGGTGCACCACGCCCTTGAGGCGCTGGCCCATGCCGATCGGCCAGGTGACCGGCGCGCATTGGATGCCGAGCACGGTTTCCACTTCATCCAGCAGATCGATCGGGTTCTTGCCCTCGCGATCGAGCTTGTTGATGAAGGTCATGATGGGGGTGTCGCGCAGCCGGCAGACTTCCATCAGCTTGATGGTGCGTTCTTCCACGCCCTTGGCCACGTCGATCACCATCAGCGCCGAGTCCACCGCGGTGAGCACGCGGTAGGTGTCCTCGCCGAAGTCGGCGTGGCCGGGGGTGTCGAGCAGGTTGACGATCTTGCCCTCGTACGGGAACTGCATCACCGAGGAGGTCACCGAGATGCCGCGCTCCTTTTCCAGCGCCATCCAGTCCGAGGTGGCATGGCGGGCGGCCTTGCGGCCCTTCACCGAGCCGGCCATCTGGATCGCGCCGCCGAACAGCAACAGCTTTTCGGTCAGCGTGGTCTTGCCGGCGTCGGGGTGGGAAATGATGGCGAAGGTGCGGCGGCGCGCGGCTTCGTTGGAGACATCGGACATGGGCGGGGCGCGCCCGGTCGGACGCCTGCGGAAACTAAGGAAGCCGATGATTATAGCCGCTTGGCTGCGGCACGCCTTTGCGGCAGTGCTGGCATCCGCGATTCCGGCGGTGGGCCGTGGCCTGGGCCTGCCTCAGGGGGCTGGCGAGGGAAACTGCAGCTCGCCCTGTGGGCCGAGCATGCGGAACGGCAGCGAGACCAGTTGCATGTCGGCATTGCGCTGGATCGCGAAATGCAGATGCGGCGCACGGCTGAAGCCGGTATTGCCGGAACTGCCCAGCCGCTCGCCGGTGCGCACGGCCTGGCCCAGGCGCACGGCTACGCCGTCGGGCGCCAGGTGGGCGTAAAGGGCCATGCTGCCGTCGGCGTGCAGCACGCGCACCAGGTTGCCGCCGCCGGCTGCGGGGTCGTTCGGGCTGTTGTCGACGACATCGCGCTGTACCTGCATGACCACACCGTCGCGCGCTGCCAGGACCGGCGTGCCCTGCGGCATGGCGAAGTCCACCGCGTACCAGTTGGGCGCATCGGCATGGCTGAAGTGTCCGCCAAAGCCCTGCGCGACCTGCACCGGTACGCCGCGGAACGGCAGCTGATAGGGCACGGGCTGCGGAGTAGCCCGCGGGTCGCCCGGCACCACGTCGAGCGTGAGCCCGAGCCCGCCCAGGGGGCGCAGGCTGCTGGCTAGATACAGCCGGGTTACCAGGCGGCGCTCGTTTGGGGCCATCGCAAGCGTCAGCGGCAATTGCGGCACGGCGCGGTAATCCTCGCTGGGTGGTGCGCTCAGGCGCAGTTGCGCGGGCCCGGCCAATGGATTGGTGACCCAGGCCAGGTAGACCGGGGCCTGCCATTCCAGTTGCAGTGCAGCGCCGGTGCCGATGGCGGTCGGCGCGGATTGCGAGGCAGGTGACTGGGTTGCGGCAACGCCGGGCCAATGCCAAAGCTGCTGTGCGTCTACCGGGCGTGCGCAGCCTAGTAGCAAAACGAGCGCCACGATCAAGGCCGACAGGGGAGTGCGGAGCACGAAGTGAGGCACGCCATCGATTCGAGCAAAAGGGGCGCAAGTATGCGGCCCATCACGGGCGGGAGTGGTATCGGATGAAAATATATCTTTCCATCCGCATGAAAAGATTGACATCGCGAAAATCCGCTGGCATCTTAGCCTCACCATCGAGACCGGCGGAGGGACAGGCCCTTTGATGCCGGGGCAGCCAGCGGAGCGCGCAAGCGTCCGCGTTTGGTGCCAAATCCTGCGGGGACCCCGCGTCCGCCGAAAGATGGTTCGACTCGTGCCTTGTGCGCGTCGAACGCGAGCTCCGCGAAGCTCGATGGCCGATCCACCCTGGATACCGCCATGAGCCTCGTGAATACAGCATCGCCGTCTATCAACGATCCCATTGACACCCCCACCGTCATCGATGACGACATCACTGCCGTGCGCGGCGAACGCGTCATTGCTCTGCCGATGCGCCATGCCGGCATGCGCGAGCTGCGGCTGCGCTATGAACTGATCGGCGCGGCCAATGCGCCGGTGGTGTTCGTGGCCGGCGGCATCTCTGCGCACCGCCATTTGGCCGCCAGCAACCTGTTCCCTGAGAAGGGCTGGGTGGATGGGCTGGTGGGCAGTGGCCGCGCGCTGGATCCGGCATCGCGGCGTCTGCTTGCGTTCGACTTTCTCGGCGCCGATGGCAGCCTGGATGCGCCGATCGATACCGCCGATCAGGCCGATGCGATCGCTGCGTTGCTGGACGCGTTGGGCATCGGACGTTTGCACGGTTTTGTCGGCTATTCCTACGGTGCGCTGGTTGGCCTGCAGTTCGCCATTCGTCATGCGGCCCGCGTCGGGACCTTGGTTGCGGTAAGTGGTGCGCATCGTGCGCACCCATATGCCGCGGCCTGGCGTGCATTGCAGCGCCGCGCGGTGGCGCTGGGCCAGCTGCAGTGCGCAGAACAGCACGGTCTGGCGCTGGCCCGTCAGTTCGCCATGCTCAGCTACCGCACGCCGGAAGAATTCAGCGAGCGCTTCGATGCGCCGCCGGAAGTGATCAATGGCCGCGTGCGTGTGGCCGCCGAAGACTATCTGGACGCCGCCGGCGCGCAGTACGTGGCACGCACGCCGGTGAATGCCTATTTGCGTCTGTCCGAATCCATCGACCTGCACCGTATCGACCCCGCGCGCGTGCGCGTGCCCACCGTCGTGGTGGCGGTGGAGGGCGACCGCCTGGTGCCGCTGGCCGACATGGTCAGCCTGGTCGAAGGCCTGGGCCTGCGCGGCAGCCTGCGCGTGTTGCGCTCGCCTTATGGCCACGACGCCTTCCTCAAAGAAATCGATCGTATCGACGCAATCATCACTACCGCCCTTCGCAGCACCGGAGAAACCGCATGAGCTTTCGTGACCCCACCCACACCCCCTGTACTGCTGCCACTGCCGCCGTGCGTGCCGGTATCGACCGCGATACCGCCTACGGCGCGGTGACCCCGCCCATCGTGCTGTCATCGAATTTTTCGTTCGATGGTTTCGGCAACAAGCGCCAGTACGACTACACCCGCAGCGGCAACCCCACCCGCGACCTGCTTGGCGAAGCGCTGGCCGAACTGGAAGGCGGCGCAGGTGGTGTGATTACCTCCACCGGCATGGGCGCGATCAATCTGGTGCTCAACGCGGTGCTGCAGCCGGGCGATACGCTGGTGGTGCCGCACGATGCGTACGGCGGCAGCTGGCGTCTGTTCAATGCGCTGGCCAAGAAAGGCCACTTTGCGCTGATCACCGCCGATCTCACCGACCCGCGTTCGCTGGCCGATGCCTTGGCGCAGTCGCCCAAGCTGGTGCTGATCGAAACCCCGTCCAACCCGCTGCTGCGCATCACCGATCTGCGCTTCGTCATCGAAGCTGCGAAGAAGGTCGGTGCATTGACGGTGGTGGACAACACCTTCCTGTCGCCCGCGCTGCAGAAGCCGTTGGATTTCGGCGCCGATCTGGTGCTGCATTCCACCACCAAGTACATCAATGGCCATAGCGATGTGGTGGGCGGTGCGGTGGTAGCGCGCGATGCGGAGCTGCATCAGCAACTGGTGTGGTGGGCCAATGCGCTGGGCCTGACCGGCTCGCCGTTCGATGCCTTCCTCACCTTGCGTGGGCTGCGCACGCTGGACGCACGCCTGCGCGTGCATCAGGAAAATGCCGATGCGATCGCCGAGTTGCTGGATGGGCATGCGATGGTGAATCAGGTGTATTTCCCCGGTCTGGCGACGCACCCGGGTCATGCGCTGGCTGCGCGCCAGCAGAAGGGCTTCGGCGCGATGATGAGCTTCGAGCTGGAAGGCGGCGAAGCGGCAGTGCGCGCGTTCGTCGATGGCCTGCGCTACTTCACCCTGGCCGAATCGCTGGGCGGGGTGGAAAGCCTGATTGCCCATCCGGCTTCGATGACGCATGCGGCGATGACTGCCGAAGCGCGTGCGGCAGCCGGCATTTCCGATGGTCTGCTGCGGCTGTCGATCGGGATCGAGTCGGCCGAAGATCTGCTGATCGATCTGCGTGCCGGCCTGTCCCGCGCAGAAGCCACCTTGACCACCACCAACCGTAAAAAAGTCGACGCGTGAGCACGGTGCTGCCTGCTTCGCGCCGCGCGCCAGTCGCTGCGGTGACGCCGACGCCGCGGCTGGCCTTGCTGGGCACCGGCACCGTGGGCCGTGCTTTTGTCACGCGCTACACCGCGTTGCAGGAGCGTCAGTTGCGCTTGCCCCGCTTCGATTGGCTGGCCAATTCGCGCATTGCGCACGATTGCGGCGTGAGTGCCGAGCAGGCGCTGCAACAGGCCAATGCCGCGCCGCGTGGGCAGACGGTCTTGCAGCCGTGGGCTGAAACCACTGCGCTACGTGCCGGCGATGTGTTGGTAGACGCCACCGCCAGCGATGTTGTCGCCGATTGGCATGTCCAATGGTTGCTGCGCGGTGTGCATGTGGTCACCGCCAACAAACTGGGCCAGGGCACCGCGTTGTCGCGTGCGCAGGCGCTGCATGCTGCGTGCTGCGTGTCATGCCAGCGGCGCGCATTACGGCGACAGCGCCACCGTGGGCGCTGGGTTGCCGGTGTTGAGCAGCGTGCGTGCGTTGGTCGCCGGCGGCGATCACATTCATTCGATCAAAGGCGTGTTGTCCGGATCGTTGGCGTGGCTGTTTCATCGCTACGACGGCAGTGGTGCGTTTTCCGATTGCGTGCGCGAAGCAATAGCGGCTGGTTATACCGAGCCGGATCCGCGCATCGATTTGTCGGGCGAAGATGTACGGCGCAAGCTGCTGATCCTGGCGCGTGCCGCAGGTTGGCAGCTGGAAGCTGCGCAGGTGCATGTGGAATCGCTCGTGCCGGCCGTTGTCGCCAAGCTGCCGCTTGCCGAGTTGGATGCGCATTTGCGCGCGCTGGATGCAGTGGTGGGTGCGCGTTGGCAACAGGCGCGCGCGGCAGGGCGTTGCCTGCGGTTCGTTGGACGTGTGGACGCACATGGGGCGAGCGTCGGCTTGCGCGAGTTGGCGCCGGATCATCCCTTGGCCGGCGGTGCTGGTACCGACAATCGGGTTGCGATCAGCAGCGACCGCTATCGTGCGCAGCCGTTATTGATCCAGGGGCCGGGCGCCGGTGCCGAAGTGACTGCAGCGGCGCTGCTGGACGATGTGTTGCGGATCGTGGCCGGGTGATGCGCTGAACGATGAGCGCTTGAGCGTTTCAGACAGCCGCGCTCGTCGCTTGGGCAGGCGACTTATGGACGCTCGTATTGCTGCGCGATGGTACTGGATGAATGCGCATTGCCACTGACGCTGACGGCCAGTGGGTGGTCCTGGAAGCCCTGGGCTCGGCAGTCTGGATGTCGTGCTGCTGGTTTGATAGCGGCAGAAGACATGCTCGTTCGATCTGTGCGCTGTTGCTTGGCGCCTGACGTGACTGCGGCCGAGTACATCAGCGTGGAACCGCAACCCTGCTGTCTTGAGGTTGCGGCCCATGCATTATGCAATCGGTTGCCTGGATTGGCCCGGCGGGGCTTTGGACACCTGCGCATGCGGCAAGCGGGCCTCATGCACCTGTGTGCGCGCACTCGCGCCTAACGCTCCAGGGCCTGCAGGCAGGCTGCCGCCTTTTTAGCCCATGTTTAACGCAAGCGGCGTATGAACCCGTGGCAATGCTGAGGCCTCTCCGGAACCGATGGCTTGCATCAACCACTGCCGGTGTTGGAAGCCATGATCGACCGCCGTTTGCCTAAGGCTGCCTTGCCGGCTCCGTTCTTTCATGAAGTCGCCAGTCGCGCGCATGCCGGAACCGGATGTGCGCTGCATGGGGGGGCGCTATGCACTCACCAGATCGCGGCGCTGCTGCTCAGCATTCGATGACATTCACCGCCAGGCCGCCGCGGCTGGTTTCCTTGTACTTGTCCTGCATGTCGCGGCCGGTATCGCGCATGGTCTTGATGACCTTGTCCAGCGAGACCTTGTGCTTGCCGTCGCCACGCATGGCCATGCGGCTGGCGTTGATGGCTTTCACTGCGCCCATCGCGTTGCGTTCGATGCATGGGATTTGCACCAGGCCGCCAATCGGGTCGCAGGTCAGACCCAGATTATGTTCCATGCCGATTTCCGCCGCGTTTTCGATCTGCCCCGGGTTGCCGCCAAGCGCAGCAACCAGGCCGCCAGCTGCCATCGAACAGGCCACGCCCACCTCACCCTGGCAGCCGACCTCGGCGCCGGAAATCGAGGCGTTTTCCTTGTACAGGATGCCGATCGCAGCAGCAGTCAGCAGGAAGTCGAAGATGCGTTGCTCGGAGGCGCCCGCACAGAATCGATCGAAATAATGCAGCACCGCCGGGATGATGCCGGCCGCACCATTGGTCGGGGCGGTGACGACACGGCCGCCGGCGGCGTTTTCTTCATTGACTGCGAGTGCGTACAGGTTGACCCAGTCCAGCGTCGTCAACGGGTCGCGCATGGCCGCTTCCGGCTTGGAGGACAGCTCGCGGTACAGCGCCGGTGCGCGCCGCGAGACATTCAGGCCGCCAGGCAGGGTGCCTTCTTGGCGGATGCCGCGCTCCACGCAGGACTGCATTGCCTTCCATACCTCGCGCAGGCCCGCACGGATCTCGTCTTCGCTGCGCCAACTTTTTTCGTTTTCGAACATCAGTACGGCAATGCTCAATCCGCTGCGCGCGCATTGCGCCAGCAGTTCGTCGCCGCTGAGGAACGGGTAGGGCAGCGGCGTTTCGTCGGCCACGATGCGATCGTCGGCAGCATCGTCCTGGTTGACCACGAAACCGCCGCCCACCGAGTAGTAATCGCGTGTGGCGATCACGCCTTCATCGGCGTCGTAAGCGGTGAAGCGCATGCCGTTGGTGTGGTAAGGCAGCTTCTGCCGCTTGTTCATCGGCAAGTCGCGCTTTTCCTCGAAGCTGATCTCGTGCTGGCCCATCAAGCTGATGCGCTTGCTGGTGCGGATGCGCTCCAGCACGGCCGGGATGATGTCCGGGTCGATCAGGTTCGGGCGGTGGCCTTCCAGCCCCAGCAGCACCGCCTTGTCGGTGCCATGGCCGCGGCCGGTCAGGGCCAGCGAGCCGAACACTTCGGCGCGCAGGCGCATCACGTCCTGCAGGCGCCCGGCATCGAGCAGCCAGCGATGCACGAAGCGCTCGGCGGCGCGCATCGGCCCCACGGTGTGTGAGGAACTCGGACCGATACCGATCTTGAACAGGTCGAACGTGCTGACAGCCATGCGTGCCGGAGAGGTGAGCGTCAAGGCGGCTATTCTAGTCGTACGGCGACTGCGGCACGGCTGCAGCGCAGCATGAGAGCTCAGCGGATGCCCCTGACCCTGTTCCAGCGCGACGATTGCCATCTGTGCGACCAGGCCATGGAGGTGCTGGCGCAGGCGCGCGCGGGCGATTTCGACAGCGTGTTTATCGACGACGATGCGGCGCTGGAGTCCGCTTACGGTGCGCGCGTGCCGGTGCTGCGTGATGCCGGCGGGCGCGAGCTGGAGTGGCCGTTCGATCGCGTCGGCCTGCGTGCGTGGCTGGATGACATTGGCAGCTGAAGCCCTGCTTCATTGCATCCGCGCTGCAGGCATCAGTGCAAACGAAACACACGCAATGCCCGCGAGCCACTCTGGGATGGTGACCTCATCGGCACCACTGATCCTTGCAAGGCACGCCGTCGTGGTCGCCATCCATCTGCGTGCCTGGACGATGCTGCAGCACGTACTGGGCGTTGGCGCAGGAGCTCAGTTGTGGACAGCGTGTGCGCCCACCACAACTGAACTGGCTGGCGGCGGCAGGTGCAGCTGCTGAACGGGCGGGCGAGACGACCGGCTCCGCTGCAGGTGCAGGCTTGCGTACTGCGCTCAGTGTGGCGCGCTGTTGAAATGCAAAGGCGCCTGCACCGAGTACGGCCATCACGAGCACGACCTTGGTCAGCCCGATCCGCCCCCTGCCTACTTCTTCGCGCGCGGTACTGCTTCGCGTCGCGTTGGTATGCCTGGATGCAGGTGTTCCCGCGCGCACGATGCGCACCGCACAGGTGCGGCCGTATCGTCTGTGTCGGGCTCGCTCTCAAAAGAGAGCACCCTGCCGATGCGCGGGGCTTCGAAGCCGCGCGGGAATGCGGAGAGATGCACGAACAGATCATCCCCGGGCTGCGCGGGGGTAATTGAAGCCGAACCCGCGATCGGTATTCCAGCGGGTCAAGGTTCCGTGTGCGCGCATCGGCAGCGTCCCTGAAATGAGCCGAGAGTCCAGCTGTCGCGGGGTGTCATTCGGCATGCGGGCACAAAAAAGCGGCGGACCCGACGAGGTAGTCCGCCGCTCAGTGGCTGCGTCCGGTTGCGGCCTATGGCGTTACTTCGCCTTCAACACGACCTTGGTGCTGATCGCGGTTTCGTTGGGAATGGTCTTGGTGTCTGCCCAGTCGCCGCCGCCCACGCCGAAGTCCAGTCGTTTGACCACGGCCTTGCCCGCCAGCACCGGCTGCGCGCCAGGTGTCCAGGTGAAGGTCAGCGTGACCGGCTTGCTGACACCGCGCAGTTCCAGGATGCCATCGGCGGCGTATTGGTGACCGCCCAGGGCACGGAACTGGGCGGCGCGGTAGCGCGCAGTGGCGAACTTGGCGACGTTCAAGAAATCCGGGCCCTGCAAGGTGGAATCGCGATCGTTGTTGCCACTGACCGCGCTGGCTAGCGGAATGCGCACGTCGAGCTTGGCGCCGGCCAGGTTGGCCGGATCGAAACTCAGCGTGGTGTCGAAGCCGGGGAACTTGCCGGTGAACACTTCGCCGTCGTACTTGCTGGCGAACACCAGGCTCGATCCCGGCGCCTGCACGTAATCGGCGGCGATTACCGGCGCGGCGGCGAACGTGGCAACCAGCGAGGCCGCGACCAGCATCGGAGAAACAAACAATTTGGACGACATGGGAAATCCTTATGGTTTGGGAGAGAGCCAGCCGCGCGGCAACATCCGCGCCAGGGTGGCATCACGCTGGAACAGGTGGTGGTAGAACGCGGCGCCGGCATGTGCCAGCACCACGGCAATCAGCAGCCAGAAGCCCCACTCGTGGATGGTGTGCGCGGTGGCGCGCAGGTGTTCGTCCGACGGGCTGAGCTTGGGCACATTGAACAGGCCGAACCAACGGAACGGCCGCAGGCCGCTGGTGGAGTCGTATAACCAGCCCGACAGCGGCATGGCGAAAATCATGCCGTATAGCAGCCAGTGGGTGAGCCCGGCGATACGTTCTTGCCAGCGCGGCGTGCCGGCGACCGGCGGCGGTGTGCCCGCGTAAATGCGCCAACCCAGCCGCATGATCACCAATGCCAGGACGGTCAGCCCCACTGACTTGTGCGCGGTGTAGACCCAGAAATATTTCGGCGTCTTGGGCAGCTCGCCCATGGTCAGGCCGACGATGCCCAGGACCAGGATCAGCAGTGCGATCAACCAGTGCAGGATCTGGCTCACGCTGCCCCAGCGTTCGAGGTTTTTCAGGCTCATGTTCCCGACTCCTTGCTGGCGGCTGTGTCCGGCGTCGTGGGCGCGGCTTGCGGCTCGGGTGTTTCGTCGTCTGCGCGGCCTTGGCGCACGGCTTCGGCCTCGATGCGCAACTCCACGCTGTCGCCGATCACCGATTTCCACGCATCGATCCCGAACTCCGAACGGCGCAGCGTGGCGGTGGCCGAGAAGCCGGCGGTGCGGCGGAACGGCGGGAGCGGATGGCGTTTAAGCGCGTTGAGGGTGACGTCCAGGGTGACCGGGCGGGTGACCCCGTGCAGGGTCAGATTGCCGGTGACCTTGGCGTGGTTTTCGCCGCTGGCCTCCACGCGCGTGGAGACGAAATGTGCGTCGGGAAAGCGCTCGGCGTCGAGTAGGTTGCGTGCCAGGGTGGCCTCGTTCCACTTGGCATCGCCCAGGTCGGCGCGGTGCAGCGGCACGGTGACGTCCAGCCGGGCGGCGGCCCAGTCGTCCGGGTCGAAGATCAGCGTGCCGCTCGTTCCGGAAACAGTGCCCAATGCCTTGGAAAAGCCGGCATGTTCCACCGCGAACAGCACCCGTGTGTGGACCGGATCTAGCGCGTAGCGTTCCGGTGCGGCGGTAGCGACCAGGCTGGTCAAGGCCAGAGCGGGAAGGAGCAACAGGCGGGCGAGGGGCGTCATAGGCGGATTCTAGACACATCCCGGCAACGCGCGTTCGGCTTGCGCTCGCAACGTTCCGTTGCGAGCATGCTGGCTGGACGTGGAACGGATTCCCACATGCGCTTACTGATCGTGGTGTTGGCTGTGCTGTTGGCCATATCGCCGTGCGTGGCAAAGATTCCGGAAGTGCCGCGCTTTCGGATCGTCGGACCCAGCGAGGGATTGCCTTCGACGATGGTGGTTGCCATCGGCCAGGACCGCGCCGGCTATCTATGGCTTGGAACGCTGGACGGTCTGGTGCGGTACGACGGCGCAGGATTCAGGACCTGGCGTCACGATCCGGCCGACCCTGCATCGTTGCCCTGCAACGGGGTGCAGGCATTGCATGTCGATGCGCAGGACCGGGTCTGGGTGGGGTGCGGCAGGACGTTGAGTGTCTTGGATGCCGGCCGCAGTCGCTTTCGTCACTATCGCGCTATCGACTACCCATTGCTGAAGAACGGCGAGATCTTCAGCATCGCCACGTTCGATGGCGCCATCTGGGCCGGCACCACCACCGGTGCGCTTGTGCGCATCGATGCCAGCGGACGGATGTCGTCGGTGGATCTGGGCGAGCTCGAAGGCGCGCTGGATCAGGCCATGGTCATGAACCTGGCGGTGGATGATCGGCACCGCCTGTGGATCGGTACCAGCAATGGCCTGGCCTATTACGACGGCAAGCGACTGCACCGCGAATACATACCGGACGAACCAAACCGGCAGTCGGCCATCTTCGGTTTGCAGTGGACCGGCGACCGTTTATGGCTGGGAAGCGAATCGGGATTGCACGTGCTGCGGGCAGACGGTCGCTGGCAGCCGTTTGCCTGGGCGACGATGTTCGGCAACGGGAATGAATTTTGGGGGGCGGTGGCTGCGCCGGATGGCGAATTCTGGCTGGGCAGCGGACGTGGTCTGTGGCGTACGCGCGGTGAACGTCCACCGGTGCCCGCTTTGAGCGGCGAGGGGCCCTTATCGCGCCGCAACGTCATCGGTTTGATGGCCGCGGCTGATGGCGGGCTGTGGGTGCCCATGCATGGCACCGGGCTGGGATATCTGCCGGCAGACTGGAAACGCACCGCCGTGCTCAAGCCCGCGGCGCCGATGGGCGATGCGATTTATTGCAACCTGGCGCCTGCCAAGCGCTCAGGGGGCTTATGGCAGGTCGATGCGCAGGGGCGTCTGTTACGCGTGGATCCGAGCACCGGCGAAGCGTTTCAGACAGGCCTGCAATCGCCGCAGCTCAAAGGAATGGAGTTGGTCTCTGCGCTGGAAGATGGCCTGCAACGCGTGTGGCTGGGAAATTTGAGTTTTGGCCTGTCGCGGATGGATCTGCGCACCGGTGAGTTCATTCATTGGCCATCCGATGGGCCCGAGCCGGCCTCGGCCTTGTCGGCGCCGGAATGGATCACCGAGCATGGCGACACCGTGTGGATGGCCTTCATCGACATGGTGCAGCAGCGCGATCTGCGCACTGGCAAGGTCTTGCAGCGCATTACCCAGCAAGACCTGCATGGCCTGCGCGCGATCGATATTCAACAGCTGGAGCAAGGCCCCGACGGACGCGTATGGGTGGCCGGCGAGGGCGGCATGTTCGCGTGGGACGATGCGTCAGGCCGCTTCGTGCCGGTGCCAGGTATGGCAGGAGCGCAAATCCAGGCATTTGCCAGCCCGTCTGCGGAGACAGTCTGGGTGTATCGGGCCTCCGGTGCAGAGCAATGGCAAAAGGTTGCAGACCGCTGGAAGCGGGTGCGCCAGGTCGGCGAGGCGGATGGGCTGAGCGGCTTCGATGCCTCTGCCATGCAGATCGACCCCCATGGCCGTGTCTGGATTTCCAGTTTGCGCGGGCTGTGGCGGATTGACCCCTCGGCGCATCCGGCGCGGGTCCGCAATATCGGCACGCGCGACGGCTTGACCAGTCAGGAGTTCATCCAGCATTGCCTGTTGATGTCCGGCGATACCTTGATCGGCGCAACCAGCGATGGCTCTACCGTGCTGCTGGATACCGCAATGCCGGATGTTGCAGCGTTCGTCCCGGCATTGCAGCTGGAACATGTCAGCGTGCTGCGCAATGGCGCACGTATCGCCCTGCCGATGGATCGCCCGTTCCAGCTGGGCCCGGAGGATCGTCAGTTGCAGGTCGTCAGCCGCTTGTTGTCGTACAGCGACCCGCTCTCCAATCGGTATCGCAGCTTCCTGAAAGGCTTCGACACGGACTGGCAAACCACAGGCAACTCGGGCATCCGCGAATTCGCCAGCCTGCCTTCTGGCAACTATGAGCTCGCGCTGCAGGGCATCGATCCGCTGGGAAATCGCTCGCAGGTACGTTCGCTGCAGTTTTCAGTCAGGCCGCCTTGGTGGCGTAGCGATATCGGTATTGCGCTGATCTGCTTTTCGGGATTGCTGTTGAGCGCCTTACTGGCTGCGGCTTATCGCCGGCGTATTCGCATGCGCGCGCAATGGCAGCTGGCGCAACACAAACGCGAGTTGGCCGAGCAGGCGTCGCTGGCCAAGACGCGCTTTTTGGCAACGTTGGGCCACGAGGTACGCACGCCCATGACCGGTGTATTGGGCATGAGCGAGTTGCTGCTGCAGACACCGTTGGACGGGCGTCAGCAAGGCTATGCGAGCGCGATCCAGCTGGCCGGTAAGCATCTGCTGCGTCTGGTCAACGATGCGCTGGATTTGGCCCGGATCGAAGCCGGCAAACTGCCACTGGATTACCGCGATTTCGACCTGCGTCAGTTAGTCGGGCAAGTGGCGGAACTGGTGCGCCCGAGTGCCGAGCAGAAGCAGCTGGCCTTCCACTGCGCGCTCGACGATGCATTGCCGCCGGCCTTGCGTGGCGATGCCAGCCGCGTACAGCAGATCCTGCTGAATCTGCTGTTCAACGCGGTCAAGTTCACCGAGCGCGGGAGCGTGCACCTACGCATTGCGGCACTGCCGCAGCACACCCAGCAGGGCATTCGTGTGGAAGTGCGCGACACCGGGCCGGGCATGAGCGCCGAGCAGCGCGGGCGGCTGTTCCAGCGTTTCGAGCAGGCCGAAGGCGCGCTTACGCTTGCGCGACACGGCGGCAGTGGCCTTGGGCTGGCCATCTGCCGCGAACTTGCGGCGGCGATGGGCGGCTCGGTGACGGTTAGCAGTGAGTTGGGGCAGGGCGCGTGTTTCGTGGTCGAGCTGCCGCTGCGCTGGGTGTCCACGTTCCCCGCTGTCACGCCATCTGCAGTGCGCGCGCGCCCGCTGCACGAGCAGGCGCCGTTGCGATTGTTGCTGGTGGAAGACGATGCGACCGTGGCACAGGTGATCGTTGGCCTGCTGCAAACGCGGGGGCATCACGTCACCCATGTAGTGCACGGTCTTGCGGCGCTGGCCGAAGTCAGTACGCGCCGTTTCGATGCAGGTTTGTGCGACCTGGATCTGCCCGGTCTCGACGGCGTAGCACTGGTGGCGCAGCTACGCGCGCGCGGTGTGCGCTTCCCGATCGTGGCGGTGACTGCGCGTGCCGATGCCGATGCCGAACCACAGGCGATGGCTGCGGGTTGCAACGGTTTTCTGCGCAAGCCGGTCACTGGCGATTTGCTGGCGCAGGCCTTGGCGCGGGTGCTTACCGACGTCGATGATGGAGAGAACGACGGTAAGGCCAGCGGCGCGTAGGCCGACATGAAAGACGATGCAACTGCGCACCAGGCGCCATGCGCTGGTACTTTCTGCCCGGTAGGGAAGACAGGAAAAGAAGCGGGGCCGCCAACGCAACCTGTGGCACGCGCGCATGCAGTTGCGGCATAGTTCGGTCAAGAGGGTGGCCGAACACCGGATCGGCTGCGGCCAACACCAGGCGCACCAACACGCTGCCGGCCACTGTCTGCAACCAATGCGTGCTATTTACCGGGTACAGTGCAGTCCCGACAGGCGCGCGCGTGCACACGCGGCGATGTGGACAAGGATGACGATGAAGAACGTGCTGTTGTCGGTGCTGGCGGTGCTACTGCTATCGATCGGCCTGGATGCGGCGGCAGTGAATCAGATCGAGACCCCGCGCATGCGCCGGTTCGGTGCGCCCGAAGGCCTGCCCTCACGCATGGTGCTGGCATTGGCGCAGGACCGGCAGGGCTTTATCTGGGCGGCGACCGGCGATGGCCTGGCACGCTACGACGGCATCGGGCTGCAGGTATGGCAGCACGACCCGCATGTCGCCAGTTCGATCCCGGGCAACGAAGTGGAAACGCTGTTCGTCGATGATCGCGACCGGGTGTGGGTTGGCGTCAATGGCTCGCCACCGAGCATGCTGGATGCGACGCGCACGGCATTTACGAGGTTTCCCAACGTCGGTGCAGCATGCGATGGGCAGGTCTGGGCGCTGGCGCAGGCACAAGGTGCGATCTGGATAGGAACCAGTAGCGGCGGACTTTGCCGGCGCGAAGAAAATGGCCGGGTGACGACGTTCCGTGCTACCCCCGATGCGGCTGATGGACTGCCCAGCAACACCATCATGAGCATGGTGACAGATGCACGCGGCCGGCTATGGATCGGCACCGATAGCGGGTTGGTGATGCGCGACGGCGAGCGCTTCGTGCGCATCGCGCCAGACCGATTGGGCACCACTGTTTTCAAGCTGAGCAAGGATGCCGACGGTACGTTGTGGGTAGGGACCAGCACGGGCTTGTATAGGGTGACACCGGCTGGTGTGCTGGAGCGTGCGCCTTGGACAGGGGCCGATACCGTACGCGCCGCGACCGTGGTGCACGATGTGCACGGCGGCTACTGGATGGGTGCCGCCGACGGGTTCTTTCGGGTGGCGCCCGGGGAAACTGCGCTGCGCGTGATGGACGGCGATCGTGGCAGCGGCTTTCTCACCGCCCATAGTGGTGTGCTCGATGTGATGCAGGACCGCCAGGGCGGCCTATGGCTCGGGCTGATTTCGCAAGGCATCGCGTATCTCCCGCCGGATTGGCGGCGGTTCTCCACCATTTTTGAAAGCCAAGGCAAGCCGCTGGAGAGCTTGTATCTGTTCAATACCGCCGCCGATGGCGACAGCTTTTTGGTAACGACCGGCGAAGGTGTGTACCGGCTGGGCAATGACGGTGAGCTGGTGCCGGTACTGCACAGCGACATATTGGGGGGCGGTACCGTGCAGTCGGTGCTGCCCGCTGGGGACGGTGGTCTGTGGATCGCGCTGCGCGATGGCATCACACGGTATACCCCAGCGACTGGGCACAAACGCAAGCTTGCGATGCAGATTGGTAATTCCGCCACGCATCGGGTGGAGCTGATGACGCCAGGCATCAATGGCGAGTTCTGGATTTCGATCGTGGGAGGTGGCGTACAGCGCCGTGCTGCGGATGGACGACTGCTGGCCACGTTCCACTTCGGTACCGACCTGAGCGAAGTCGGCGGCATGGTGCAGCAATTGACGGTGCGGCCAGATGGCACCGTCTGGGTCGCAGCCGGTGACGGTTTGTGGGTCTGGCAGGGCAAACGTTTTCGCGCAGTGATCGATGACGCCCGTCATGAAGTCTATGCGCTGGCCTTCGTTTCGCCGCATGAGTTCTGGGTTGGGCGTTCCGGTGCGTTGGAGCGCTATGGGTGGGACGGGCAGCAGGCGCGTCTGCTGGAGCGGATAGGGCACGAGCAGGGTCTGCCATCCACCGAGATACGTGGCCTGGCATTAGGCGGCACCGACACGGTATGGGTCATAACCTCCCGTGGTCTGTTCGCTTACAAGTGCGGTCAGCCGCAGGTGCATCGCTTCAGTCAACGCGACGGCTTGCCAGATAGTGAGTTCTCGATGCGTCCGCCGGCCATTGGTCCCAATGGCCAGGTGCTGGCGTTGACGACCAGCGGCATCGTGTTATTCGATCCATCGCGGCCGTTTGCACCGGCGCCGCTGGCGCGTCTAGTGATCGAGTCGGTGCAGGTGCGGCGTAACGATGCGGAGCGTCCGCAGACGATTGCGCACAGGGGGCCGGTGATCCTGCAAGCGCGCGATCGCGATCTGCGCATCAGTGCGCGGCTGTTGTCGTTCGTCGATCCCGCCTCTGCGCATTACCGCTACCGTGTAAATGGCTACGATGAGCGCTGGGTGGAGGAGGGCGCCAGCGGCGAGCGCGTGATCTCGCGGCTGCCACCGGGGGATTACCGCATCGACGTGCAGGCGCGTGCCGGCGATGGCGACTGGGTGGCCGCACCAGCGCTGCAAGTGGAAGTCCGGCCGCCCTGGTGGTTGAGCATGGCCGCGCAACTGGCGGCGTCAGTGCTATGCATGCTGCTGCTGTGCCTGGGCATTTGGGCCAGGAAAAAACGCGTGCGGCGACGACAGGAATGGGTGCTGGCGCAGCAACGGCAACGGCTTGCCGAGCAGGCATCGATTGCCAAATCGCATTTCCTGGCAACGCTCGGTCACGAAGTGCGCACACCCATGACCGGCGTGCTGGGCATGAGCGAGCTGCTGCTGGCCACGCCCTTGAATGCCAAGCAGCGCAGCCATGTCGATGCGATCCGCAATGCCGGCACGCATCTGCTGCGATTGGTCAACGATGCACTGGATCTGGCGCGTATCGAAGCAGGCAAGCTGGAGCTGATGCAACAGGCCTTCGATCCCGCGCAGCTCGCGCAGGAGCTGGCCGATTTCATGCATCCCATCGCAGATGCGCGCGGCTTGCGTTTTCTGTATCGCAATCGGTTTCCCACGCAGCTGGTCGTGCTGGGCGACGCCACGCGGGTGCGTCAGATCCTGATCAACCTGCTGGGCAACGCGATCAAGTTTGCCGAGCGCGGCGACGTGTCGCTAACCTTGAGCCAGCACGGCGAAACGCTGCGCTTCAAGGTGCGCGATGCGGGGCCGGGCATCGGATTGGAACAGCAGAAGCGCTTGTTTCAGCGCTTCGAGCAGGGCGAGGGCGCGCGCACCAGCTCGCGTTACGGCGGCAGCGGACTGGGATTGGCGATCTGTCAGGAGCTTACCGTGGCGATGAAGGGCCGGATCCGCGTGCGTAGCCGGCTCGGTGTCGGCACTCAGTTCACCGTCGATTTGCCTTTGCCGATCGATCGCTCCGGCACACGTATCGCCACCGGCCAGGTGCAGGCGCTTGCAGGCGAGCCGCTGCGCATCTTGCTGGTGGAAGATGACCCGACCGTGGCTGAGGTGATCAGCGGCCTGCTGATCAACCGAGGCCATCGTGTGGTGCATGCCGCGCATGGGCTAGCAGCGTTGGCGGAGGCGGTGGACGGTGGTTTCGACGTCGCGCTACTGGATCTGGATCTCCCCTGTCTGGACGGCTTCGCCCTGGCATCGCAACTACGCCAGCTCGGTCACCGCTTCCCGCTGCTGGCAGTCACGGCACGCGCCGACAGCGCCGCCGAAGCCCAGGCGCTGGCAGCAGGCTTCGACGGATTCCTGCGCAAGCCGGTGACCGCGGATTTGCTGGTAGAAGCAATCGCGGCTGCGCGCGAGGCGGCAAATACACGAGCGGTAGTCGCTGATGGCACTGCATCGGGCGTACGTGAGTGAGGCGATGCGTGCTTGCTCATGCACGGCGCGGCCTGCACTATGCGGCGACCTGCAGTGAAATTTTTATGTCACGCCTACGTTTTTGTCCCGCTTTCGGTCGCAACCTTGCTGCACGGTTGTTGGTTCTATTGATCACCGCGGTGCCCGTGTTTGCCTCCGCGGCGGTACCAACCACTCCGGTGCCGGTCCAACTCACTGTGGCCGACGGTCTTCCGTCCAATACAGTGAACGACTTTGCCGAGGACAAAAACGGCTACCTCTGGCTAGCAACTACCGATGGTCTGGCCAGGTTCGATGGTCGTAGTTACCGCATCTGGCGAATGGAGGACGGGCTGACAGATAACTATGCATGGGCGGTAGGAGTCGATGCCGAAAACAGGCTATGGGTTGGTTTAAATGATGGCGGTGTAGGTGTTATGGATCCTAAACGGCGCGCATTCAAACCACTGGAGAGCGCGCAGTTTCCTGAGCTCAGTCACCTCACAGTGTGGGCGATCGCGCAGACGCCCGATGGCGATCTATGGTTTGGAACATCTAGAAGTGGGCTTTATCGGTTGCGCCCGGATGGCAGCATGCAGCATTTTATGTTTGTGGCAGATGATGCGCATAGTTTGCCGTCTGACCGAGTGAATGAATTACGGGTTACAGCTGAAGGGGCACTTTGGA
Organism: Xanthomonas sp. JL1; assembly: GCF_038405005.1. Classification (NCBI taxonomy): domain Bacteria; kingdom Pseudomonadati; phylum Pseudomonadota; class Gammaproteobacteria; order Lysobacterales; family Lysobacteraceae; genus Xanthomonas; species Xanthomonas sp. JL1. The sequence goes on from NZ_JBBYGR010000047.1 coordinate 67,268, forward strand.
TTGGAAGCAATGGAGGCCTCGCACGATGGAATGGAAGGTCTTTTGATCGTAAGGCGTTGCCAGGAGACAGTCAGTCTTCCAATGGGCTACGCGTTGATCCCAACGGTGGCTTATGGGTTACCGACAGCAATAATCAGCTGTATCGACTGGACTCTGGCGGGAATTTTGCTCCGCATCCTTGGCAGCATGCAAACGACGGCCAGAACGTCATAGGCATGTTGTTGCATGATCGAAGCGGGCACTATTGGCTGGATACGATGTCCGGTCTGGGCATCTCGGAAGGCACGCAGGTCCAGAATGTGCCGATCTACAGCTTGTCGGCACATGGACTGGTCAAGCCGAGTTGGGCAATTGCCTACGAGGATCGCGAAGGTGGCCTGTGGTTTGCCAGTCTCAGTGGTGGGCTTTGGCATCTGCCGCCCAATTGGAGTACTTTTTCGGTGTTGTCGTACCACGTTGACGATCCACAATCGATGGCCAATCCTCTTGTACGAGCAGCGGCAGTATCGGCATCCGGTGGATTATGGATTGCTGGCACGCGCGGCGCGCTAGAACGCCTGGATCCGGTTACCGGCAAGTTGGAACGTCACCTTCGTCCTATCTCAGGGACGCGTTGGCCCAAGCGTCTCCTGGAGAGCGGACGTGGCTACGTCTGGATTGGATTGCCAGAATCTCTGGTGCGTTATGACCCGCGTACCCGACAAAGCAAGCGCTGGCCGCTGTCCACAGAGCACTATGTCGAGGCTGACATGGTGACACCTGACCTCATGGCCTTGGATGCACGCAGTCAGCTTTGGATTTTCTTGAATAAGATGGGCTTCCAGATTCGTGATGAGGAAGGTCGGCTTATTCGTGAAATGGAGCAGGGTAAGCATGGGCTGGATAACTCCAGCGCTTACGATTTAAGGCTGGGTCCCGATGGTCAGATGTGGCTTGCCAGCACGACTGGCCTACAGCACTGGGATCCAAAAGCAGATGCTTTCGTCATGGTGCAAGGCGCGCCTTCCTCAACGAATTATGTGGTCCGTTTCACCGACTCAGGTGTGGTTTGGATCGGACTGATGGGCGAGCTGCGGCGCTATCTCTGGGATGGCACGCGACTTACGCATCTGGACACCATTGGCGGAGCGCAGGATTTCCCCATGGTGGCACCGAACGGGCTTGTAGTCGATGCCGCGGGCGTGGCCTGGGTGTCGAGTGCGCGCGGTCTGATCAGAGTGGACCCCGCTAGCAAAATGGTCCGGATCTACGGTGTGCATGACGGGCTTCCCAATCAAGAATTTCTGGGAGACACGCTTGTCCAAGCAAGGGGTGGGCAGATTCTAGGCGGAACGCCTGATGGTGTTGTGCTGTTTGATCCGGCCAAAATGCGTCCAAGTACGCGCCAGCCACCCCTGTTGATTGAGCGGGTGGGGGTGCGGCGCGGCGAGCGCGGACTGGATGTGACCGGCGTGGAGCCGCTGCGACTGCAGGACGGCGATCGCGATCTGCATATCGTCGCGCGCATGCCGACCTTTACGCATTCGGAGTCAACCAGCTATCGCTTTCGTCTCAGCGGCTACGACCCGGACTGGATCGACGTCGGGCCCAGTGGTGAGCGCTTGTTCTCGCGCCTGCCGGCCGGTCGTTACACGCTGGAAGTGCAGGGGCGCACTGCAGACGGTATCTGGTCGGCAAGTCAGACCTTGCGTTTTCAGCTGTTGCCGGCATGGTGGCTGTCGCCGTGGGGTTTAAGCCTGCTCGCCTTGCTGACGGTGTGCCTGATCGCTGCGGCCACCTTGTTGTACCGCCGTCGGCTGCGTCGCTTGACTGCCTGGCAGCTGGCGGTGCACAAACAGGAAGTAGCCGAGCAGGCGTCGTTGGCAAAGACGCGGTTCCTGGCAACACTCGGCCACGAAGTGCGCACGCCGATGACCGGCGTCCTAGGTATGAGCGAGCTGCTGCTCAAGACGTCGTTGGATATCACGCAGCGCAGTTACACCGAGTCTATCCGCCGCGCGGGTGCGCATCTGCTGCGGCTGGTCAACGATGCGTTGGATCTGGCCCGCATCGAGTCCGGCCGGTTGGAACTGGATCTGCAGCCATTTTCGGTGCGTCAACTCGTGGCCGAAGTCGAAGCGCTGATGGCACCGTTGGCGCAAGAGCGCGGCCTGCGTTTCAGCCTGGAAATCGGGCTGCTCGGCGACATCACCGCCAGCGGTGATTCCACCCGCATCCGGCAGATTTTGCTCAATCTGCTCAATAACGCGATCAAATTCACCGAGCGCGGTGTGGTGGGTTTGAAGTTGACCACGCTCGGTTCCTATCAAGGCCTGCGCTTCGAGGTTGCCGATACAGGCCCTGGCATCAACGCCGAACAGAAAGCGCGATTGTTCCAGCGCTTCGAGCAGGGCGATGGTGCCAGGACCAACTCACGCTACGGCGGCAGTGGGCTGGGGTTGGCGATCTGCCAGGAGCTGGCAATGGCAATGGGCGGGCATATCGAAGTGATCAGCCGGCTTGGTGAGGGGACGCGCTTTGTAGTGGATCTGCCGCTGCACTGGGTCGCCTCCAATGCCCCACTCGACGGCGAGCCAGTGGTTGCCGATACGGCGGTCGAACCGCAGCGCATCCTGTTGGTGGAAGATGATCCGACCATTGCCGAAGTCATCGTTGGCCTGCTGCGCGCGCAGGGTCACTCTGTGGTGCATGCCCCGCATGGCCTGGCGGCGTTGACCGAGGCGGCCGACAACACCTTCGATCTGGCGTTGCTGGATCTGGATCTGCCCGGGCTGGATGGTTTCGCGCTGGCGCGGCAACTGCGCGCCTTCGGCTATGAGATGCCGTTGATCGCCGTGACCGCACGCTCCGATGAGGTCGCCGAGCCGAATGCACAGGACGCCGGCTTCGACAGTTTTCTGCGCAAGCCACTCACCGGCGATATGCTGGCCGACACCATCGCCGAGGCGTTGCGGCGTGCACGCCCACGCAACGCTATCTAGCCGCCATGGAGACGTGACGTTGCGCTACCGCCACTCGGCAACCGCCTCGACTTCCTTGGGATGCGGCCGCGTCTTGGCCAGCTGCCAGAAGATCAACGTCGACGATAAGGTGATGCCGCCTACGTACAAGGAGGTGGCATGCCGCGCTGCGATGGCTCCATGCGTGTCGCCCAGATGCGTATTGAAAGCGGCCAGCAAGCTACGCGCTGCTGCTGTGCCGAAACCGATGACTGACCCATCCCCGATAGCAGGGCCATTAGCAAGTTGAACCGCCCCGGGATTCCCGGAGGCTCCAACTCTTGAGAGGATGGAGTCATGAGCAAAGCAATGACGTATTCGCCAGAGGTTCGTGAGCGAGCGGTGCGGATGGTGTTTGAGCACCAGAAGGATCACACCTTGCAGTGGGCGACGATCGCATCGATCGCCGGGAAGATCGGTTGCACGGCGCAGACACTCTGCAACGAGGTACGGCAGGCCGAGTGCGACCAGGGTCGGCGTGAGGGGCTGAGCACGTCCGAGCGCGAGAAGATGAAGTCGCTGGAGCGCGAGGTGCGGGAGTTGCGGCAGGCCAACGAGATCCTGCGCAAGGCATCAGCGTATCCACCACAGCGACCGTGGCGTGCAATACGTCAGCATCCGTTACAGCGAACGGCTGGTCGAGGCCAGGATCGAACCGTCTGTCGGCAGCGTTGGCGACTGGTATGACAACGCACTGGCTGAGACGATCAACGGCCTGTACAAGGCCGACGTGATCCACCGCAGATCGTGGCGCAATCGCGAGCAGATGGAACTGGCCACGCTGGATTGGGTGCACTGGTACAACGACAAACGCCTGCTGGGGCCGATCGGATACGTCCCGCCAGCGGAAGCCGAAGCGGCTTATGATCGGCAGCAAATCCGTCAGGCTGAGGCGGCCTGACTCAAACCAAACGGCCTCCGACAAAACCGGGGCGGTTCACGGGGCGGTTCATCTTCCTTGGCGCGTTCGCTCTTGGGCGTCTTTCGCCAAGCGTAATAACCCGAACGATTCACCCGCAACACCCGGCACATCGCGCACAGCCTGAATTCCCCGCGATTGGCGTGCATGAAGGCGCACTTTGCCTTTACCCCCTGGCAACGTACGCGGCGGCCTGTTTTAGGATGTCGCGCTCCTCGGTGACGCGGCGCAACCCGGCCTTCAGGCGCCGAACCTCGGCGCGCTGGTCCACCTTGGCGCGCTGCACCACGCCGGGCTTGCCGAACGTGCGCAGCCAGGCGTCCAGGCTGTACGTGGTGACCCCCAGCCGCTCGGCGACTTCTGCCACCTTGAAGCCATGATCGGTCACTTGCCGGACCGCTTCGATCTTGAACGCACCCGTCTACCGCTTGCTGCTTATGGACATCTCCGAATTCCCCATTTTCCATGGCCTTGAGATGTCTATGAAAGCTGGGCGTATCAACACCGTGCACAATCGTTTGTTGCCTCGGCGGAGAACCCTTCCGTCGTTGGAAAAGCTAAGATCGAAACTTGTGTAAAGTCGGAAGTAGCCAATGATCGATCGTCGTACCTTTCTTGCCACGGGCGTGGCGGCGGCCGCTGCTGCCAGCGTCAGTGCATCGGCGGCTCGCATCGCGCAGACGCCGCGCGCCAACGGGCCGGCACCGTGGGGGGCAGTGCCTAGCGCGCGCCAGCTGCGCTGGCATCGGTGGGAGCAATACGCCTTCGTGCATTTTGCGATGAACACCTTCATCGACAAGGAATGGGGCTACGGCGACGAAGATCCGCGCAAATTCGATCCCAGCGATTTTTCGGCCGACCAGATCGTCGCTGCGGCAAAAGCAGGCAATCTCAAGGGGCTGATTTTCACGGCCAAGCACCATGATGGGTTCTGTCTGTGGCCGACACGCTTGACCGAGCACTGCATCCGCAACTCGCCGTACAAGAACGGCAAGGGTGACATTGTCGGGGAGATGGCCGCGGCATGTCGCCGCGCGGGTCTCGCGTTCGGCCTGTACCTCTCGCCCTGGGATCGCAACCATGCCGAGTATGGTCGCCCCGGTTATATCGACTATTTCCGCAAGCAGATCGTCGAGCTCTGCACCGGCTACGGCGACCTGTTCGAGTTCTGGTTCGACGGTGCCAATGGCGGCGACGGCTATTACGGCGGGGCGCGCGAATCGCGCAAGATCGATGCGCCTGCGTACTACAACTGGCCGCGGATGATCGGGCTGGTGCACCAGCATCAGCCGATGGCATGTACCTTCGATCCGCTGGGCGCTGATATCCGCTGGGGCGGCAATGAAGATGGCATCGCCGGCGATCCGTCCTGGCCGACCATGCCCAATGCCCCGTACACCCAGGAAAACGGCAATTCGGGCGTGCGCGGCGGGGCGCTGTGGTGGCCTGCCGAAACCAATACGTCGATCCGCCCGGGCTGGTTCTACCACGCCGATGAAGACGGCAAGGTGCGGAGCCCGGAGAATCTGGTGCGCTATTTCGACACCTCGGTGGCGCGCGGCACCAACATGAATCTCAATCTTCCGCCTGACCGGCGCGGCCGCATTCCCGACCACGACGTGGCGGTGCTGCAGAGTTTCGGCGACGCGATCCGCGCCAGCTTCGCCATCGATCTGGCCAAGGGTGCCAAGGCCACTGCCAGCGCATCGCGTGGCCCTGGGTTCGAGCCGTCGCGCGTACTCGACCGCCAGCCGGACAGCTACTGGTCCACGCCGGACGATGTCACCACGCCGACGCTGACGCTGGAACTGCCGACGGCGCACAGCTTCGATCTGATTCGATTGCGCGAATATCTGCCGCTGGGCGTGCGCGTCACCCGCTTCGCGGTCGAAGCCGAGGTCGATGGGCAATGGCGGCGATTGGCCGAAGCGCAATGCATCGGCGCGCAGCGTATCGTGCGGCTGGATCGCCCGATTGCCGCACGCCGGGTGCGCCTGGTGGTGCTTGAGGCGCCGGTCTGCCCGGCGATCACCGAGTTCGCGCTGTTCCGCGCCGTTGCGCCGGTGCTGGTCGCGCGGCCGACGGCGAATGCGCCGGACGTGCTGTCCACCGCCGGCTGGCGCATCGTCGAGGCGAGCGCGCCAGGGGCGGAAACGTTGCTCGACGACGATGCCAGCACGCTCTGGATCACGCCGGCACCGACGCCGGGCCATCCCGTGCAGGCGACCATCGACCTCGGTGCGCTGCGCAAGGTGGCCGGGTTCAGCCTTACGCCCTCGCGCGCGGTGATGACCGGTGCGGCACCGCCGAAGGGCTATCGCGCCGAGACCAGCGAAGATGGTCAGCACTGGCAACCGGCCGGTGCCGGCGAGCTGTCCAACATCGCCTATGCGCTCTCGACCCAGCGGCTGAATTTCCCCGAGGTCCGCCAGATCCGCTATCTGCGGCTGTCGTTCGCGGAAACGGCGGTGCCCGCCGAGCGGCTGGCGATTGCGGGTATCGGTGCGTTCTCGCGCCTGCGATGAGCGCTTGCGCTCCCGCGCAGCCATGCGCTGCGTGGGAGCGCCGCGCTGAGTGGATGTAGTTTCGCGCGCTGGGATGCGTCTTGCGAAGGGATGAGGAGGGAAATCGCCGCAGTCGCATCACGTGGTGAGCCCGAATCTTCCACTCCCCTGCACGCCGCCGTTGCAGATGAGGCGCTATGGTGCGCGGCGCATTGCGCAGGCGACTGGGTTGGATATGGAACAGAAACAACACGAGTGGATGCAGGCCGTGACCGAGGCGCTCAGCGATCTGCTGGCCGCGCGTGTGGCACAGGCGACGCTGCTGGAGGCGATGCTGGTTTCGCATCCGGATCCGGTGATGCTCAGGAAGGCGTGGGATGAACTGTCGTCCCAGCGCATCGCCTATGTGGCGCAGAACAAAGCGCTGGCCGACGACCCGCGCCCGATGGATGCGCAGACGTTGGAGCAATTCCGCGCGTGGGATGAAAAGCTCCACCGCTATTTTCCGCGCGATCCGGCTGCGGGAAATCGCGAGACGTGAGGCTGGCCATCACGCCAGCGGCAGGGAGTTGTTGGCTGATAAAGACCTGCCGACCATGTCCTAGCTGAAGCCCTGGCCGCGATCGTCCAACAAGCATGCGCTGCGCCGTGCTCTTTAGTTTTCCCGGAACATGCCGACGGATTGCCTGCGGCTGACTGTGCCATCGGTACGCTGCCAAGGCCGAACCGGCCCCGGCAGCGCCGCAGTCTCCATCGCAACACGTAGCGACTGCCACACTTCAACCCACCGATGCGCGCGCTTTAACGGACGCTGCAGGCAGGCGTAGCTTGGCCGAGGTCAGCCTAGGTGCGGTCGCCTGCAGCACGATATCGCCGCTGTTGCGCGTGGTCTGCAACAGCGCCGCACACAGGCCGTTGAATGCCTTGCGCTGTGGTGCCTTGTCGTCTTCGTGGCTGCTGGGGTCGCCGTTGCCGACGCCGATCAGCCGGGCAGGGCCGCGCGACGCGAACTGCACCTGGTTGTCGGCCGTTGGTACCAGACGGCCTTGTGCGTCGACGATTGCCACCTTCGCCACTGCGACATCTTCGGCATTGGCGCGCAGGGTGGTGCGGTCGCAGCTGAGGTGGATCGCGGCCGGCTTGCCTGTGGTTTCGCGGCGCTCGCTGAGCACCAGCTTGCCGCCGCGATAGCCGCGTGCTTCGATTGCGCTGGGTGCGTAGACCACACGCCATGCGACATGGCCGTAAGCCGGCACTTGCTGCATGCCTTGGCTGACGCCGTTGACCAGCAGTTCTACCGCTTTGAGATTGCTGTGGCACCAGACGTCGATCCGGCCGTTGTCGTCCGGCTGCAGCAGGCCGTCCCAGTTCCAGTGACCGGTTCGCTGTTCCATTGCGCGCGGTAGCAGCAGTAGTTGTCTTTCGGAAACCCGCAGCGATCGAGCACGCCGAATTGCGACGCCACATTCGGCCAGCGGTTGTAGGGCGTGGGTTCGCCGCGATAGTCGAAGCCGGTCCAGATGAAGCCGCCGGCGATGTACGGGCGCTGCGCAACATGGCTTCACCAGGCTTCGGCGGTGCCGGCCCACCAGGGGTGGTCCAGGTCGTAGGCGCGGGTGTCGCCGCGTTTGTCGTCGCGCTGATAGTTGCCGCGCACCGACACGGTGCTGCCGGTTTCGCTGCCGTAGATCGGGATGTTGGGGTATTGCGCGTGGAAGCCATCCATCTGGCCGGTGCGGTAGTTGAAACCGACCACATGCGCCACCTGACCGACGCCATCGCCGAAGCCCTTGTCCATGGCGAAGGGCGTGGGGCGGGTGGGGTCGAGTTGGCGCACGCGTTGTTGCATGCGGGTAACGATGCGTGCACCGCGCTCGGTCACCTGCTGCGGCTCTTCGTTGCCGAGCGACCACAGGATGACGCAGGGATGATTGCGGCCGCGCCGCACCATGGTTTCCAGCTCGCCCATCGCATCGGGGTCGGTGATGCTGGGCCAGGCCTTGGGAATCAGCTGTTGTTCGCCATCGGCCCAATCCTCGCAATAGTGCAGATCCAGCAGCACCTGCATGCCGTGCGCGCGTGCATGCGCAATGGTTTTTTTGACATCGGACAGGTCGCTGTACTTGGTCCAGCGCGCATCGTTCCACAAGCGCACGCGCACCAGATTGGCGCGGTGTGCGTGGAAGAGTTCGAATGGATCTTTGACCACACCGTTCTCGCAGTACTGCACGCCGCATTTTTCCATCTCGTTGACGTAGGGCAGGTCCGCGCCGAGATACAGCGTGGCCAGGGCCGGGGTGGCGTGTGCGAAGGTGAAAATGGCCAACGCCAGTAGCGTGGGCGTCCAGAGACGGCGTGGTGAACGCATGCAATTCCTCGACAGAGACAACGTGGAGCGGGGGACGGCATGCCGCAGGCGGCGGCGCTGCTGCGCGGCCGCTGTGCAGAATCCAAACGTGGCTTGCACATTGGATGCCACGCCACGGCTGCGGTGTGATGCAGGTGTGTTGCGATCAGGTTGGCCGCGCAGAAACCTGCGCAGCCGATCGAACACGTGGAGGGCTAAGCAATCCGTCGCGCGCAGTGCTCGTGCGCGCTGCGCTTAAAACTTGTACGTCGCCTCCAACTGGTAACGGCGGCCGAACACCTGGTAGCCGCCATCGTCCTGATTGGCCAGACGGTTGGGCGTGTTGTCGGTGTAGGCGCGCAGCGGATCGTTGGTGAGATTGCTGGCCTGAAAGCGGAAGCCGAGCTGCTTGCTGTACTGCCAGGTCAAGCTCAGATCCACCGTGCCTTCGCTCTGCAGGCGCGCCAGCCGTGCGGCATTCCAGCCGTACACCACCGTGTAGGGGCTGTGGTACTTGTGGCCCACGCGCGCTTCGAAAGTGCCGGTCTTGCGTGCCAGCCCGCTCAACGGTAGCGGGTTGTCTTCCGGCGAGAATTTCTTGAGGTTGGAATTTACCAGCGAATAGTTCGAGTAGACGCCGAAATTTTCCATGTGCGCGATGAAGTAGAACGGCGTCTGCAAGGTGAGTTCCACGCCGTTGATGTCGCCGCCGCCATTGAACGGCGCGCTGACCAGATAATCCAGGCCGTTGATCACTTCGCGGTCGGTGCGGTAGCCGATGCTCGAATCCACTTCCTTGCGATACACGGCCAGTGCGGCGAGCGCTTCGGTGTGGAAATACCACTCGTACGAGACAGCGACCTGGGTGGCCTTGAACGGATCCAACTGCGGGTTGCCGCCGCTGCCAGTGAGCTGGCCGACGGTGACGGTGGGGTCGTCCAGGCGACGGCCGGTGCGCAGTTCGTCCAGCGGCGGACGCGCGGTGACCTTGGCCACTGCAACGCGCAGGATGCGCTGGTCGTCGGTCAGGAAGTTGAGCGTGGCGCTGGGCAGTACGTCGGTGTATGCCTTGCTGTCGCTGCTGGGCGGCACGGTGCCGCCGACCGAATCGAAGCCGTTGCTGCTGGTCTTGGTGTTGACCAGACGTACGCCGACATTACCCGTGGCATCGGTGCCGAACAGCTGCGAGCTGAAGACTGCCTTGGCGAAGGCTTCGCGCACGCTCGGTGGGGAACACCTCCCAGCGCACCGCGCGATTGGGCTCGGACGAGGCGATTTCGCGCCCGTTGACGGTACCCATGGTCATGCGCGGGCCCAGGCCGCGCACGGTGACCAGGCTCTCGTTGCCGCGATCTCGGGTGCCGTTGACGCCGGGCAGGCGCACCAGTGCCGCGGCTACGGTGACGTTGGGCATCTGACCCATGTTGTCCGCTGAGATCACTTCCATGACCTGGTCGGACATCTGCTTGGCTTGCACGGCCTGATGGAGGCTGGCGCGCTGGCCGATCACGGCGATGTTGTCCAACGTGACCGGCGCCTGGCTGTGGCTGGCGGCGCTGCTGGTGTCGTTGGCCGGCGGTGCGGCGGGTGCAGTGTCCTGCGCGTGCGCGCTGAACGCAGTGGCCAGCATGCAGGCGATGGTGGTGCAGAGAACCTCGCGCACGGGCGTACGGCGCGCAGGCCGGCTGGCCGAGCGGCCGGTGTGGTGAACAGGCATCGGTTGATCGCTCCCAGGACAACTGACCAGATGGTGGCTGATGGTGCGGCCAGCCGCATGGAGAAAGGGTCTTGCGCGCCTGCGTGGGTGTGGCGAGTGATGCGGTGCTGCGCGATGGGCGTTGTGTGTTCGTCTGCGTGGCGCCGCAAGCGCGATGCACGGCGCTGGCGTCGATGTGTCCGCTTCAGGGTAGAAGCACAAGTCATTCCATTCCAATGAAGCATTTTGCGGCAGCTATCCCGGCTTGGAATGCCGCGCTGCGGCAATGACGCGGGCTGCGCACAGTGGTGTGGCACGTCAATCCCGACGCCTCCCTCCCCACTGCCTGGCAAGACGCTAGCGCGCGCTCGTCGGCAGGCGCGGCAGCGCAGGAAACGCGCGCTGCACGCAGGTGCTGCGCGCGCACGTCAGGCAGCCCGGACCGATCGGTACCGCATCGTCGACCGCGTTGAGATCCCAACCGCGCGCATACACCAGTTGATCGGCGTGACGCAGGTCGCAGCCCATTGCCAGGGCAAACGTCTTGCGCGGGCGGCCATATCCGGGAGGGCCGCTGCTGACCTGGCGGGCCAGCCAGAAATAGCGCCGGCCATCGGGCATGCGCGCGATCTGGGTGAGGATGCGATCAGGCTGGTTGAACGCTTCGTACACGATCCACAACGGGCAGGCGCCGCCGACATGCGAGAAATGGAAATCGGTTGCCGAATGACGCTTGGACACGTTGCCGGCGCGGTCCACCCGCATGAAAAAGATCGGCAAGCCGGCTGCTCCACGCCGCTGCAAGGTGCTGAGCCGGTGACACACCGCTTCGAAACCCACATCGAAGCGATCGGCCAACCATTCGATGTCGTAGCGTGAGGTCTGCGCGCTGTGCAGGAACGCGCTGTAGGGCATTACCAGCGCGCCGGCGAAATAGTTCGACAGGCCAATCCGCGACAGCGCGATGCGCTCGGCGTCTTCGAAACCGGCGTCGGCAATCCGCGCGTCCAGCAGCGGCGCGCATTCCAGCAATGCCAGCTGTGCGGCCATCTGGAACGCCTGCTGGCCCGGCCGCAAGTGTGCCGCCAGCCATAGCACACGCGCTTGCGCATCCATGCTGCGCTTGTCGCGGTGCAGGTCGGCGGCGTCCTGCACCAGCAGGCCATGACGATCGGCAAGGCGTTGGCGCAGCCGTAGCGGTAGATTTTCCGGGGTCAATCCAAGTTCGGCGTAGAGCGCTTCGGCGCGCTCGTCCAGTTCGGGCAGATAGTTGTGCGCGCGGTTGAAGTAGTCGCGCACCTGTTCGCCGGGCGACAGCGATGGCACCGCCACGTGCTCGACCCCGATCTGCAATTCCAGCGCAGCGTTGCGTTCGAGCAGATGCTGATGCGCGCGGTGCAGGTCCAGCAGCGCCTGCGCCACCTGCGGCAGGTTGCCGGTGAGTGCGCGCAGTTCGGCGGGTAGCAGCGTGTGGCCCAGGCTGCGCAGCGATTGGTCCAGCGGCTCGACCAATGCGGCCGGGTCGTCCAGATCCAGCAGGCCGTCCAGGTCGCCCAGCGTGGCTTTGAGCCGCTGCTGGATGGCCAGCGTGAGCGGGCGCTGATTGCGCTCGATCTGGTTGAGATAGCTCGGCGACAGTTCGAGTCGGCGCGCCAGCTCGGCTTGGGTCAGGCCGTGGCGCTGGCGCAGCCGCTGCAGGCGCAGCCCGAGCTGGTGGCGGAGTTGAGCGTGCGACTGAGGCATTCGCAAGATTCGCAAAATTGTGGCGCCAGCTTAGCGCGATTAAGCAAGCGGAGGCTGGGAATGCCCGGGCGGGATGCGAACAATGCGAAGCGATGGCCCGAAACGGCCACAAGTCCTTCTTGAATAGCGAGCCCTGCAATGCGCGAATCCGTCCCCCGCGTGTCCTTGTTGATCGATGGCGAGTTGGTGGTGTCCGCCGGCACGCACTGGCAGGACGTGGTCAACCCGGCCGATCAATCGGTGCTGGCCCAGGTGCCATTTGCCACCGCCGACGAAGTGGCCGCGGCAGTGGCCGCAGCCAGCCGCGCTTTCGTCACGTGGCGCAAGACGCCGATCGGCACGCGTGCGCGCATTTTTCTCAAGTACCAGCAGCTGATCCGCGAACACATGCCCGAACTGGCCGCGCTGCTCAGCGCCGAGCAAGGCAAGACCCTGGCCGATGCCGAAGGCGATGTGTTCCGCGGTCTGGAAGTGGTGGAGCACGCCGCGGCGATCGGCAATCTGCAGCTGGGCGAGCTGGCCAACAACGTCGCCAACGGCGTGGACACCTACAGCCTGCTGCAGCCGCTGGGTGTGTGCGCCGGCATTACCCCGTTCAACTTCCCGGCGATGATTCCGCTGTGGATGTTTCCGATGGCGATCGCCACCGGCAACACCTTCGTGCTCAAGCCCTCCGAGCAAGACCCGATGGTGACCATGCGCTTGGTCGAACTCGCCCTGGAAGCCGGCATTCCCAAGGGCGTACTCAACGTCGTGCACGGCGGCGAGGACGTGGTCAACGCACTGTGCGATCACCCCGATATCAAGGCGCTGTCGTTCGTGGGCTCCACCAAGGTCGGCACGCACGTGTATCAACGCGCCTCGCTGGCCGGCAAGCGCGTGCAATGCATGATGGGCGCCAAGAATCACGCCGTGGTGCTGCCGGATGCCAATCGCGGGCAGACCCTCAATGCGATGGTCGGCGCCGCGTTCGGTGCCGCCGGGCAGCGCTGCATGGCGGCCTCCACGCTGGTGCTGGTCGGTGACGCGCGCGCGTGGATTCCGGAGCTGGTGGCCAAGGCCAAACGTTTGAAGATCGGCGCCGGCAATGCGCCCGGCACCGAAGTGGGTCCGCTGATTTCCTGCGCCGCACGCGCGCGGGTGGAAGCCTTGATCGCCTCCGGTGTGGAGCAGGGCGCCATGTTGGAACTGGATGGCCGCGCGCCCCAGGTGCCGGGGTTCGAGCAAGGCAACTTCGTCGGGCCGACCATTTTTTCCGGCGTCACACCCGGCATGCGGATCTACGACGAAGAAATCTTCGGGCCGGTGCTGGTGATTCTGGAAGCCGCCACGCTGGACGAGGCCATCGCCTTGATCAACGCCAATCCCAATGGCAATGGCACGGCGTTGTTTACCCAATCCGGTGCGGCTGCGCGGCGTTTCCAGGAAGACATCGATGTGGGCCAGGTCGGCATCAACGTGCCGATTCCAGTGCCGGTGCCGCTGTTCTCCTTCACTGGTTCGCGTGCCTCCAAGCTCGGCGACCTGGGTCCGTACGGCAAGCAGGTGGTGATGTTCTACACCCAGACCAAGACCGTGACCGCGCGCTGGTTCGACGACGAGACGCTGGGCCATGGCGTCAACACCACCATCTCCCTCAAGTGACCCGATCGCCATGAACGCAGCCATCCAGCTCTATCCCAACGCGGCCGATTTGAACGAAGAGCAGCAAGCCTTTCGCGCCGCCGCCCGCGATTTTGCCGATAAGGAACTCGCCCCGCACGCGGCGCAGTGGGACGCAGAAGGTCACTTCCCGCGCGAGGCGATCGCCAAGGCCGCAGCGTTGGGCTTTTGCGGGCTTTACACCGACCACGGCGTGGGCGGCCTGGGCATGCGCCGGCTCGATGCGGCGGTGGTGTTCGAAGAGCTTGCCACGGTGGATCCATCCACCTCGGCCTTCATCAGCATCCACAACATGGTCACCTGGTTTATTGCCAGCTACGGCACCGATGCGGTGCGCGCGCAGTGGGGCGAGGCGATGACCAGCGGTGCCAAACTCGGCTCCTACTGCCTGACCGAACCGGGCAGCGGCTCGGACGCAGCATCGTTGAAATCCCGTGCGCAGCGCGATGGCGACAGCTACGTGCTCAACGGCAGCAAGGCCTTCATCTCCGGTGCCGGCGCGACCGATGTGCTGGTGGTGATGGCACGCACCGGCGAAGACGGCGCACGCGGCATCAGCGCGTTCGCGGTGCCGGCCGATGCCCCCGGCATCAGCTATGGCCGCAAGGAAGAAAAGATGGGCTGGAACAGCCAGCCCACGCGCGGTGTGACCTTAGAAAACGTGCGCATTCCTGCCGAGAACCTGCTTGGCAAGGAAGGCGAAGGTTTCAAGATGGCGATGAAGGCGCTGGATGGTGGACGCATCAATATCGCCGCGTGTTCGTTGGGCGCAGCGCAAGGCGCGCTGGATGCCGCGCGGCGCTACATGGGCGAGCGCCGCCAGTTCGGTAAGACGCTGGCCGATTTCCAGGCCCTGCAGTTCAAGCTGGCCGATATGGCCACGCAACTGGTGGCCGCGCGGCAGATGGTGCACACCGCTGCACGCAAGCTCGATGCCGGCAGCCACGATGCCACCGTGTGGTGTGCGATGGCCAAGCGCTTCGCCACCGATGCAGGCTTTGCCATCTGCGACGATGCCTTGCAGATCCACGGCGGCTACGGCTATATCCGCGAGTATCCAATCGAGCGCTTGCTGCGCGACAGCCGCGTGCACCGCATTCTGGAAGGTACCAACGAGGTGATGCGCATGATCGTGGCGCGTCATCTGCTCAATGGCGAGGAGGAACTGCGATGAGCGATTGGGAACAGGGCGTCCATACCGGTCTGCAGGTCGAGCGCGATGGTCACGTGGCCATCGTGACCTTGAGCAACCCACCGGCCAACACCTGGACCGTGCACAGCCTGGCGGCTCTGCGCGATTTGGTGCGCGCACTGGATGCAGATCGCAGCATCTACGCCTTGGTGATCAGCGGCGAGGGCGAGAAATTCTTCAGCGCCGGTGCCGATCTCAAGCAGTTCGCCGATGGCGACAAGGCCAACGCACGCGAGGCCGCGCGCCGGTTTGGCGAAGCTTTCGAAGCCTTGAGTGCGTTTCGCGGCGTGTCGATCGCTGCAATCAACGGCTATGCGATGGGGGGCGGGCTGGAGTGCGCATTGGCCTGCGATCTACGCATCGCCGAGCAGCAAGCACATCTTGCGTTGCCCGAAGCCAGTGTTGGTCTGCTGCCATGTGCAGGCGGTACCCAGAATCTGCCGCGCGTGGTCGGCGAAGGTTGGGCCAAGCGCATGATCCTGCTCGGTGAGCGTGTTGATGCTGCCACCGCGCAGCGCATCGGGTTGGTGGAAGAGGTGGTTGGCAAGGGCGAGTCGCGCGCCTTGGCGATTGCCTGGGCGCAGCGCGCCGGTAAACAGAGCCCAATCAGCGTGTCGGCGTGCAAGCAGCTGGTGCAGTCCACGCGCCATGGCACGCACGCAGCCGCGCTGATTGCCGAGCGCGAAGCATTTGTGGATCTATTCGAACACGTCGATCAGGCCGAAGGCGTGGCCGTATTTCTGGAGAAGCGCGCGCCGCAGTGGAGTAACCACTGATGGCGCACGTCAGCGCAACCGGCGACGCACCGGTGCTGTTCGAGCAGCGCACCTGTGCCGATGGACATCGCATCGGTATCGCCACCTTGAATGCGCCCAAGACGCTCAATGGCCTGTCGTTGCAGATGACGCGGCTACTGGATGCGCAATTGCGCGCTTGGGCCGAGGATGCGCAGATCGCGTGTGTGGTGTTGCGCGGCGGCGGTGAAAAGGCGTTCTGCGCTGGCGGCGATCTGCATGGCCTGTACCAGAGCATGCATGCGCATCGCGATGCGGTGCCCGACAGTGCAGCGCGCCGCGCAGCGCCGCAGGCCAATGCGCATGCCGCGGCGTTCTTCGAAGAGGAATACCGGCTCGACCATCGCATCCACACGTATCCGAAGCCCCTGCTGTGCTGGGGCCACGGCATCGTGATGGGCGGTGGCATCGGCTTGATGTCCGGTGCCAGCCATCGTGTGGTCACCGAGCGCTCGCGCCTGGCCATGCCGGAAATCAGCGTCGGCTTGTTCCCGGATGTGGGGGGAAGTTGGTTGTTGCGCCGTGTGCCGCGGGGCGCCGGCCTGTTTCTGGCGCTGACTGGCGCGCCGCTGGATACCAGCGATGCGGTTTATGCAGGGCTCGCCGACGTGCGCCTGGAGCATGCGCAGTACGCAGCGGTGCTGGATGCGCTAAGTGCGCACGCCTGGGCAGGCAATGCCGACGACGACCGCACCCAACTCAGTGCATTCCTGCATGGCATCGCGCAACCCACCGAGCCGGGCCCGCTACAAATCCACGCACCGTTGATCGAACAGTGGGTGGCTGGCGAATCGCTGGAACACGTTGTCGCTGCAATTCTGGCGCTGCAAAGCGAAGACAGCTGGTTGCAGGCTGCACGTGCCACCTTGGCCGCGGGTGCTCCGGGGTCTGCGCGCCTGGCCTGGGAGCTGCATCGCCATGCGGGCACCACGACGCTGGCCGACACCTTCCGTACCGAATACGTGGTCGCATTGCATGCGGCGGCACACGGCGATTTTGCCGAAGGCATCCGCGCGCTGTTGATCGACAAGGATCGTCAACCGCACTGGCAACCGGCGTCGCTGGAAGCAGCCGATGCGCAGTGGGCCGCCGATTTCTTCGTTGTGCCCTGGTCGGCTGCACAGCATCCGCTTGCCGATCTGGGCAGCAGTTGAGGCCGGTGCGCGCCGAGTGGCTGGCAATGTGATGGGCACTGCAAGTGCGTATAAGCGCGGCGCTCGCTCTGTCCGAACACTGCAGTCGCACTGGAAGCTGCGCGTGGATCGCTCCGCCAGCGCGTGACAACCAAACAATCTGTTGAAGATCGTCCTGATCTGGAAACCGACACCATGAGCAATATCGCGTTTATCGGCCTGGGCAATATGGGCGGGCCAATGGCTGCCAATCTGATCAAGGCCGGGCATCAGCTGCGGGCATTCGATCTGGCACCGGCTGCCCTGGACGCTGCAACAGCGGCCGGTGCGCATGCCGCCAGCTCCGCGCAGGACACGCTGGCCGATGCCGAAATCGTGATCTCGATGCTGCCTGCGAGCCGCCACGTCGAAGGCTTGTACCTGGGCGACTCCGGCATCCTGGCGCAGATTCCGCACGGTGCGCTGGTCATCGACTGCAGCACCATCGCACCCCTGTCTGCGCGCAAGGTGGCCGATGCGGCCACGGCGCGTGGCCTGACAATGTTGGACGCCCCGGTCTCCGGCGGCACCGCCGGTGCTGCAGCCGGCACCCTGACCTTCATCGTCGGCGGCGCTGCCGAGGTGCTGGAGCGCGCGCGTCCGGTGCTGCAGGCCATGGGCAAGAACATTTTCCACGTCGGCGACAACGGGGCAGGGCAGGTCGCCAAGCTCTGCAACAACATGGCCCTGGGCGTGATCATGGCCGCCACCGGCGAAGCGCTGGCGCTCGGCGTCGCGCAAGGCTTGGACCCTGCAGTGCTGTCGCAGATGATGGCGGTCAGCACCGGGCGCAGTTGGGCCACCGAAGTGTGCAATCCCTGGCCCGGCGTGCTGCCCAATGCCCCGGCATCGCGCGGCTACAGCGGTGGCTTCGGCAACGACTTGATGCTCAAGGATCTGGGGTTGGTCGCCGAGTCGGCGGTACAGGCCGGTGTCTCGATTCCGCTCGGTGAGCTGGCGCGCAACCTGTACGCAATGAACAGCCAGGCTGGCAACGGGGCGCTGGATTTTTCCAGCGTGGTCAAGCTGGTCGCCAAGGTCTGAGTCGCGAACTGGGTCGCGTCGCGCATCCATCGTTGAGCGGTGCGGATGGTGGAGAAGCGCTGAAACCTTTGCGTGCGCTTCATCAACTGCACCCACCGCGCCCGCACCGAAGCGCTGCTGCTGCGCTTTGCCGGCCAACCGCATGACGCGTGTGATGTGATGTCATCACATGCAGGTGTAATAGTCTCCGCCATCGCGTGCGGCTAAGGTGCGCGCATCGCACGAGACGACGACCTCCATGGGACACGACCACAACCACGCACCCAGCGAAATTCGCCATGAAACACCCTTGTGGTGGGCGCTGGGCCTGACCGCCACGTTCCTGTTGGCAGAGATCATCGGCGCGTTCGTGACCAACAGCCTGGCGCTGTTGTCCGACGCCGCCCATATGGCCACCGACACCGTCGGCCTGATGATCGCGTTGGTCGCGGTGCGCTTGAGCCGTCGCCCGGCTGACGCGCGTCGCACGTATGGCTATGTGCGGCTCGAAGCGCTCGGCGCGTTGGCCAATGGCGCGCTGCTGTTCGCAGTGGGCGGCTACATCCTGTGGGAGGCCGCGCAGCGCGTTCGCGCCCCGCAGGACATTGCGTATGGCGGCATGCTGCTGATCGCCGGCTTCGGCCTGGTGATCAATCTGATCGCAATGAAGCTGCTGCATGCCGGCAGCGGCGAAAGCCTCAACGTCAAAGGCGCCTATCTGGAGGTCTGGAGCGACATGCTCGGATCGATGGCGGTGATCATCGGTGCCTTGCTGATCCACTGGACCAGCTGGCAGTGGATCGACCCGGTGCTGGCCGTGCTGATCGGCCTGTGGGTATTGCCGCGCACCTGGGTGCTGCTGCGCGAGGCGATCAACGTGTTGCTCGAGGGCGTGCCCAAGGGTATCGATCTGGCCCAGGTGCAGCAGGCACTCACCAGCCATCCCGGCGTCGAAGACGTGCACGACCTACACGTCTGGGCGCTGGCCTCCAGCACCCCTGCGCTCACCGCGCACATTGTCGTCAACGAGGCAACCGACCGCGACCGCCTGCGCGACGCGCTCGCCACCCTGCTGCACGACCGCTTCGACATCGTCCATGTCACCCTGCAGGTGGAAAGCGGCGACTGCGGCACCGAGCCTTGCGGCACACCAAAGCCCGCTGCAGACGCTGGCCATGACGCGCATCATGGGCACAGTCATGCGCATGGGCACTCCCATCATTAACCTCTGGTGGGAGCAGGTCGGCGGGGCATCGAATTAGCGCGTTTCGACCTGCACCATCAACAGGAAGCGGGAGGCCCTGGCGCGACATATCCAGATCGATGTCGACTGCGCAGTAATGGTTGCCAGCATCTAAAAGATGCCGCCCTGCCGCAAAAAGAAGGCCGCCAACGGCAGCCTTCTTGCATATCAAACGCTGTCGATAGCTGGCGGCTGGCCTTACACCACCGCCTCCCGCAACACCGGCGAGTCCCAACCCGGGCGCGGTGCGAAACGTTCGCCATAACGTGCGTGCAGCGCCTGCAAACGTTCCAGCAGCGCATCTGCGCCGACGCTGCGGATGTGCTGGATCGGGCCACCGCGGAAGGGCGCAAAGCCGGTGCCGAAGATGACGCCGGCATCGAGCAGGTCTGCGTCGGCCACCACGCCGTCGTGCAGACACGCCACCGCTTCGTTGAGCAGCGGCAGAATCAGCCTGTCTTCCAGATCTGCCGGTGCGGTGTGGCCACTGGCAACCTCCGGTTTGACCGCACGCCCATTCTCCCACGTGTACAAGCCCTGGCCGTCCTTCTTGCCGCGCTTGCCGGCTTCCACCGTGATCAGCGCTGCCGGAATCGGTAGGTGCAGGAACGGCGCCAACTCCGCGCCCACGCCGGCGGCGACGTCCAGACCCACGGTGTCGATCAACTCGATCGGCCCCATCGGCATGCCGAATTTCACCGCCGTCTTGTCCAGCACCGGGCCGGGTATGCCTTCCGCATACGCGGTGGCCGCTTCAAGCAGGTACGGGAACAGCACCCGGTTGACCAGGAACCCCGGCGTGCCGGCCACCGGCACCGGGAACTTGTCCAGTGCCTTGCAGAATGCAGCCAGGCGCGCCGCGTTGGCGGGATCCAGGCCATCGTGCTGCACGATTTCCACCAGCGGCATCATCGCCACCGGGTTGAAATAGTGCAGGCCGGCGAACTGCGCCGGGCGCTGGATGTGGCCACGCAGTTCGGTCAGCGGAATCGAAGATGTATTGGTGGTCAGCAATGCATCCGGCTTGAGCTGCGGCTCGATCAATTGATACAGATCGCGCTTGGCCTGCGGGTTTTCGATGATCGCCTCGATCACCAGATCGGCCTGCGTCACACCCGCACCGGCCAGGTCACCGCGCAGACGCGCGGCCACGGCCGGCCGCTTGGCGTCGTCTTTGACGCGCTTGGCGAACAGTTCGCCGCCGCGCGTCAGCGCCGTCTCGATAAAACGCTGCTCGCGGTCCTGCAATGTGACGTCGAAGCCCTTGTAGGCCGCCCACGCCGCGATGTCGCCGCCCATCACGCCAGCGCCGATGACGTGCACATGGCGGATCGGCGTCGCTGCCGCGCCGGCTGCATCCTTGCCGCCCAGCGCCTTCAAACGCTCGGTCAGGAAGAAGATGCGGATCAGGTTGCGTGCGGTCGGCGTGCTGGCGAGCTTGACCACTGCCTTGCGCTCGGCCGCCAGGCGGGCCTGGATGCCGCTGCCGCCAGCCCGCTCCCACACCGTGATCAACGCGTATGGCGCAGGGTAATGCTCCTTGCGCGCCTTGCGGGCCACTTGCTTGCGCATCTGCGGCGCCAGTATTTTGCGCGCCAGCAAGGTGTTGGTGGCCCACGCAGTGGCGCGCTGCTGGAACGGACGCGTCGTACCCGCGAGCGCCAGTGCCGCAGCCGCATCGACCAGCACCGCAGGTGCGGCGACCTTGTCGACCAGACCGATTGCGCGCGCAGCCTTGGCCGACACGGTGCGGCCGCTGAGCATCAGGTCCATCGCCGCCGGCGCACCGATCAGGCGCGGCAAGCGGGCGCTGCCGCCCCAGCCGGGGAAGATGCCGAGCTTGGTTTCCGGCAACCCGACGCGCGTACTGCCATCGTCGGAGGCCACGCGGTAGCGGCATGCCAGCGCGATTTCGGTGCCGCCGCCCATGCAGAAGCCATGAATCGCCGCAACGGTCGGGCAGGGCAGTTCGGCCAGCTTCTGAAAGACCTGCTGCCCGCGATGAATCGCATCGTTGACCGTGCCCTTGTGGTCGAATTGCTGAAATTCTTTCAGATCGGCACCGGCGATGAAACCGTTGGCTTTGCCCGAGCGCAGCACCACGCCCTTGGGCGGCTCCAGTGCCAGGCGCTCGACCAGTGCGCCCAACTCCAGCAGCACCTCCTGGGAAAATGCGTTGACCGGTGCGTCCTGGCGATCGAGGCTGAGCACGACCACGCCGTCCTCGCGCAGCTCGGCCTGCCAATGGCTGAATCGGAGCCCGTCGAAACCTGGAAGCATGCGTCTGGCCGTCCGGCAATAGATGGAAAAATCGTTATCATCCAGAGGCTGTTTCCTTCACGTCAAATACCTATATCTGTCGACCGGGCAGATGCGGGCTTTGCGTGCAGCGTCGCCAGCGGTGCATCGGGGCCGCTACCCTGATGCGTGACGGTCGTACGGATCGGTATGAACTTTTCTTTTCAATGGCGGTCTCATTGCCCGACTTCGGTGGGCTGACAGGAGTGCGGCCCGACATGGCCGAAGTCGATACACCTCAGGAGCTGGACCTGGAACTGGTCCGGCGCGTGCAGCGCGGCGAAAGCGCGGCGTTCGATGTGCTGGTGCGCAAATACCAGCATCGGATCGTTGCGTTGATCGGGCGCTACATCGCCGACTGGAGCGAATGCCAGGACGTTGCCCAGGACACGTTTGTGCGGGCGTACCGCGCGATCAACAGTTTTCGTGGCGACGCCCAGTTCTATACGTGGCTGCACCGCATTGCCGTCAACACTGCCAAGAACCATCTGGTTGCGCATAACCACCGCCCGCCCAGCGACGACATCGAGATCAGCGATGCCGAACACTTCGATGGAGCGACCCGGTTGCGCGACACCGACACCCCGGAGCGCGAATTGATGCGACAGGAGCTGGAACAAACGGTGATGCGCGCGGTCCAAGCACTGCCGGAAGAACTTCGATCGGCCATCACCCTGCGCGAGGTGGAAGGGCTGAGCTATGAGGACATCGCGCGAAAGATGGATTGCCCGATCGGAACGGTGCGCTCGCGCATCTTCCGGGCGCGTGAGGCCATCGACATCAAGCTGCGGCCTCTGCTGGAGACCGAGAGCGCTACCCGTGAGCGATACCGTGTATGAGCCATAACACCGACATGTCCACCACCGACAAGTTCGAGCTTCACTATCGCCAGCAGCTGTCTGCGTTGGTCGACGGCGAATTGAGTGCCGACGCGTCGCGCTTCCTGCTGCGCCGTCTGGCCCACGACGAAGAATTAGCCGGCTGCCACGAACGCTGGCAGTTGTGCGGCGATGTGCTGCGCGGTGCTGCCAGTGCGCCGGCACCGCTGGATTTCGCGGCGCGTGTGCGCAGTGCCATTGCGGAGGAGCCGGCACCGCGAGCGCAGCCTGCGGCCCGCTCGGGCGCACGCTGGCGGTGGAGGGGCGGCGCGGCGATTGCGGCATCGGTCGCGGCGATTGCCTTGTTCATGGCGCGCGAGCGCCTGCCCGAAACGGCAGCGCGCGGAGCCCAAACACCTGTGTACGCCAGCGCGGCGCAGCTTCCGCCCGCATCGCGGACGCCGCAGGTACCCGTGGCACCGAAGGCGCCGGCGGCGTCGGTTCCGGAAACGCCCGACGAAGTGGGTGCGCTCGCTGCGGCCGTGCCTGCCGCTGCGCTGGCATCCACTCGCCGCGGTGCAGCCACGCGCAATCAGCAGGTCGCACGCAGTGCGGCTGCGCGTCAGCAGCAGGTGCCGACGCGCATGGTGGCTGCGGCAGCACCGGTACCGGCACCAGTGGCCGCGTCATCCGCCGTTGCGGCTGCGCCGTCCAACCCGTTCACGCATCCGGACGCTACGCTGCAGGCACGCCCGTGGCCGCGCGCGGCCTTGTCCGGGGCGAGCGAGAGTCCGCTGAATGCCAGTTTTCGCCAGAGCAGCCCCGGCACGGCGTTCTATCCGTTTGAGCCGGCGCCACAGACGGTCGCCAGCCCAGCGCCGAACCGGCCATTGCCGGTGCAGCTCCCGCAGAACTGATTCGGTCGTCGGCCTTCATCTGTCGGCCTTCTCCTTTCCCGTTATCGTGCTGGACCCGTGTTGCTACGCGGGTTTGGCCCCTTGTCGCCCTGCCATCGGAGGCAACCTGATGAACCATCGCATCCGCACCCAGATGTTCGGCCTGATCGCCATGACCCTGCCGCTGGCCGCCTGCGCGCAGCAGCCCGCGCCCGCTGCCAAGGACGTCGCACCGATTGCCGCCAACCGCAGTGCCACGCCAGCGCCACAGCTGGTGGCGGGGCTGCCGGACTTCACCAATCTGGTCGAGCAGGTCGGCCCGGGCGTGGTCAATGTCGAAACCACCATCACCCGCAAGGACGCCATGGCGCGTCAGCAGCGCAGTGGCCCGGGTGGTCGCGGCGGTGGCGCAATGCCCGATGACGATCAGATGCCGGAATTCTTCCGCCGCTTCTTCGGTCCGGATTTCCAGATGCCGGGTGGGCCACGCCAGGGGCCGGGTGGTCCGGGGCAGGGCGATGACGACGGCGGTATTGCCGGCAAGTCGATGGGCTCAGGCTTCATCATTTCCGCCGATGGCTATGTGCTGACCAATCATCACGTGGTCGATGGCGCCAGCGAAGTCACCGTCAAGCTCACCGACCGCCGCGAGTTCAAGGCCAAGGTGGTGGGGAGCGATGAGCAATACGACGTGGCGCTGCTGAAGATCGAGGCCAAGGGCCTGCCGACCGTGCGCCTGGGCGATTCCAATACGCTCAAGCCGGGCCAGTGGGTGGTGGCGATCGGCTCGCCGTTCGGCCTGGACCACTCGGTCACCGCCGGCATCGTCAGTGCCACCGGCCGCAGCAATCCGTATGCGGATCAGCGCTACGTGCCCTTCATCCAGACCGACGTGGCGATCAACCAGGGTAATTCCGGCGGCCCGCTGCTCAATACGCGCGGCGAAGTGGTCGGCATCAACTCGCAGATCTTCTCCGCGTCGGGCGGCTACATGGGCATTAGCTTTGCGATCCCGATCGACCTGGCCTTCAGTGCCGCCGAGCAGATCAAGGCCACTGGCCATGTGAGTCGCGGCATGCTGGGTGTGCAGGTCGGCCCGATCGACTCGCTCAAGGCCCAGGGCCTGGGCTTGCCGGACAGCCGTGGTGCCTTGGTGAACGATATTCCGGCCGGCAGCCCGGCGGGCAAGGCCGGTGTCGAAGTGGGCGATGTGATCCGCGCGGTCAACGGCAAGCCGATCGACGTCGCCAGCGATCTGCCGCCGATGATCGGGCTGATGGCGCCGGGTTCCAAGGTCACTCTTGATGTCTTGCGCGACGGCAAACCGCGCAAGGTGACGGTCACCCTCGCACCGCTCCAGGGTGGCAGCGAGAACGCCGCGCCGCGCACCGCGGCCGATGAGGCCAAGCCCAGCGCCCCGGCCAGCGTGGAATTGCTCGGCCTGCAGGTCGCCGATCTGACCGCTGCCGAACGCAGTCGTCTGGGTCTGGAGGCGGGGGAGGGCGTGCGCATCGCCTCGGTCACTGGCGCGGCGGCGCGCAGCACCCAGCCGCCGCTGTCGCCGGGCCTGATCATCGCCCGCGTCGGCCGCACCAAGGTCGGTAGCGTCGCCGAGCTCAACCGCGCCCTGTCCAGCTACAAAAAGGGAGATGTGGTCATGCTGCTGGTCACCGACGGCAAGGCAACCAGCTACGTGGCCTTGAAGGCCGGCGGCTGAGGAAAGCCGGGATTGGTGATTCGGGATTGGCAAGGGCAGGCTCCGCTCGCGGGTGTCTGCCTTTGCGCTGCCGTTTCGAATCCCCAATCCCGACTCCCTGACCCCTGCGTCAGCATGCGATAATGCTGCGTTACCCTGACGACGGCACCGCCGGCGCCCACCTCAATGTCCTCTGATTCAATGCGGAATATCCGCAATTTTTCCATCATTGCCCACGTCGACCACGGCAAATCCACCCTTGCCGACCGGATCATCCAGCTGTGCGGCGGCCTGCAGGCGCGCGAGATGGAGGCCCAGGTGCTCGACTCCAACCCGATCGAGCGCGAACGCGGCATCACCATCAAGGCGCAGTCGGTGTCCTTGCCTTACACGGCAAAGGATGGGCAGGTCTACCATCTGAACTTCATCGACACCCCCGGGCACGTCGACTTCTCCTACGAAGTCAGCCGCTCGCTGGCCGCCTGCGAGGGCGCGCTGCTGGTGGTGGATGCGGCGCAGGGCGTGGAAGCGCAGTCGGTGGCCAACTGCTACACGGCAGTGGAGCAGGGCCTGGAAGTGGTGCCGGTGCTCAACAAGATCGACCTGCCCACCGCCGATGTCGACCGCGCCAAGGCCGAGATCGAAGCGGTGATCGGCATCGATGCCGAAGATGCGGTGGCGGTGAGCGCCAAGACCGGGTTGAACATCGATCTGGTGCTGGAGGCGATCGTGCATCGCATCCCGCCGCCGGCCCCGCGCGACACCGACAAGCTGCAGGCGCTGATCATCGATTCCTGGTTCGACAACTACCTGGGCGTGGTCTCGCTGGTACGCGTGATGCAAGGCGAGATCAAGCCGGGCAGCAAAATCCTGGTGATGTCCACCGGCCGCACGCATCTGGTCGACAAGGTCGGCGTGTTCACGCCCAAGCGCAAGGAGCTGTCTGCGCTGGGCGCTGGCGAGGTGGGCTGGATCAACGCCTCGATCAAGGACGTGCACGGCGCACCGGTCGGCGACACGCTGACCCTGGCGGCCGACCCGGCGCCGCACGCATTGCCCGGTTTCCAGGAAATGCAGCCGCGTGTGTTCGCCGGCCTGTTTCCGGTCGATGCCGAGGATTACCCGGACCTGCGCGAAGCGCTGGACAAGCTGCGTTTGAACGATGCCGCACTGCGCTTCGAGCCGGAAAGCTCCGAAGCGATGGGTTTCGGCTTCCGCTGCGGCTTCCTCGGCATGCTGCACATGGAAATCGTGCAGGAACGCCTGGAGCGCGAGTACAACCTCAACCTGATCTCGACCGCGCCCACGGTGGTTTACGAGGTGCTCAAGACCGACGGCAGCGTGATCCCGATGGACAACCCGTCCAAGCTGCCGCCGCTCAACAACGTCGAAGAAATCCGCGAACCGATCATTCGCGCCAATATCCTCACGCCGCCCGATTACGTCGGCAACATCATCACCTTGTGCGAAGAAAAGCGCGGCAGCCAGATCGGCATCAACTACCTGGGCAGTCAGGTGCAGATCAGCTACGAATTGCCGATGGCCGAAGTAGTGCTGGATTTCTTCGACAAGCTCAAGTCGGTCTCGCGCGGTTACGCCTCGCTGGACTATCACTTCCTGCGTTTCGACCCGGGCCCGTTCGTGCGCGTGGACACGCTGATCAACGGCGACAAGGTCGATGCGCTGAGCATCATCGTGCACCGCAGCTACGCCGACCGCCGTGGCCGCGAGTTGTGCGAAAAGATGAAAGACCTGATTCCACGGCAGATGTTCGACGTGGCGATCCAGGCCGCGGTCGGCTCGCAAATCATCTCGCGCTCCACGGTCAAGGCGATGCGCAAGAACGTGTTGGCCAAGTGCTATGGTGGCGACGTTTCGCGCAAGAAAAAGCTGCTGGAAAAGCAGAAAGAAGGCAAGAAGCGCATGAAGCAGGTCGGTCGCGTGGAGATTCCGCAGGAAGCCTTCCTGGCTGTCTTGCAGATGGACAAGTAGCAGGGATTCGGGATTCGTCATTCGTGATTGGCAACGGCTTGCCCATCCTCTTGCTCTTAACTAATCCCGAATCTCAAATTTCGAATCCCGTTCCGAAGGAGCATCAATGAAATGGTTTGAAATCATCCTGGTTGTCCTAACGCTCGGCAGTGGCTTCATCTGGCTGCTGGACAAGCTGTTTTTGGCCAAGCACCGTGCCGCGCGTGCTGGTCTGCTGGACAGCGAGCCGGCGATCATCGATTACTCGCGCGCCTTTTTTCCCGTGCTGGCGGTGGTGCTGATCCTGCGCAGCTTCGTGGCCGAGCCGTACAAGATTCCGTCCAGTTCGATGATGCCCAATCTATTGATCGGCGATTTCATCCTGGTCAACAAGTTCGCCTACGGTTTCCGTCTGCCGATCACCAATACCAAGTTCATTCCCACCGGCGAGCCAAAGCGTGGCGATGTGGTGGTGTTCAAGCCGCCGCATGCGCCGGACCAGAACTGGATCAAGCGCGTGGTGGGCCTGCCGGGCGACAAGATCGGCTTCCATGGCGATACCCTGTACATCAACGACAAGCCGATGCATTACACGGTCAAAGGCGAGTACATCGGCAATGGCAAGGGCGCTGAAATGACCGGCACCACGCTGCTGGTCGAGTATCTACCGGGCCGCACGCATACCGTGCTGGAGTGGCTGGACCGCAATATGCCGGCCGGGCAGGGCGACTGGACCGTGCCGGCGGACAGCTATTTCGTGATGGGGGATAATCGCGACAACAGCGAGGACAGTCGGTTTTGGACCCAGACGCACTTTCTGCCGGAAGCCAATCTGCGCGGCAAGGCGTTCCTGATCTGGCTCAATTGCGAAGGGTGGTTCTGCAAGGGGAGTTTCGATCCATCGCGGATCGGGACTGGAATCCAGTAAATGTAGGCACGGCGTGCCAGGGGAAGCACAATGAAGCGCAAGCAAAGCGGTATGACGTTGATGTCGTTCGTGGTGGTGGTGGCGGTGGTGGGGTTCGGTCTGTACATCGGGATGAAGCTGTTTCCGATGTATCAGGAGTATTACTCCGTGCGCGCGGCGATGAAGGGCCTAGCCAATGAGCCGGGGAGTGCCAACATGGATCCGTCCAAGTTGCAGGACCTGTTCTTTCGTCGCCTGTACATTAACTACTCAGAAAACGTCAAAAAAGGAGACGTCAAGTTCGAGCGGATCGAAAGCGGCTGGCGGATGAAAGTCAACTACGAAGTCCGCCGCGAGCTGGTTGGCAATCTGGATGTGGTTGGCAAGTTCGATACGGCACAGGATTTGACGAAGCGCGGTGTCGAATAGAATCTTCCAACGCGGTGATCCGATCGGGCATGCATTTGCCGATCCGGATCTGCTCGCCCAGGCGCTGCGGCATCGCAGCGCCGGGACGCCGCACAACGAGCGGCTGGAATTTCTCGGCGACGGCATCGTCAATCTGCTGGTCGCCGAGGCGCTGTATCAACGTTGGCCCAAGGCCGATGAAGGCGCATTGACCCGCGCGCGGGCCGAACTCGTACGCGAAGGCGCGCTGGCAGTGATCGGACGTACGTTGAACCTCGGCGAGCGCCTCACGCTGGGTCCAGGTGAGTTGAAGTCCGGTGGTCATCGGCGCGATTCGATCCTGGCCGATGCTGTCGAAGCGATTGTCGCGGCCATCTACCTGGACTGCGGTTTCGAGCGTTGCCGTGCGGTGGTGCTGCCGTGGTTCGAAGCCTCGCTGGCGGCATTGCCGGTTGGCAAGGCAGAAAAAGATCCCAAGACCCGGCTGCAGGAATGGCTGCAGGCGCGCCAGCTGCCGCTGCCCAATTACGCTCTGATCAGTGAGAGCGGCGATGAGCATGCCAAGCAGTTCCATGTCGCCTGCATTCTGGAGCAGCCCGTCGCCCGCGCCGAGGGCCAGGGCACCTCGCGTCGTCTTGCCGAGCAACAGGCGGCGACTCTTGTCATCGCACAACTGGATTCAAGAATGTGAGCGTAACCTCGTCCCCCCACCGCAGCGGTAGCGTTGCCGTGATCGGCCGGCCCAACGTCGGCAAGTCCACCCTGACCAATGCCCTGGTCGGCGCGAAGGTCAGCATCGTCTCCAACCGGCCCCAGACCACGCGCCATCGGTTGCTGGGCATCGCGACCTTCCCGGAAGGGCAATTGGTGCTGGTCGATACCCCAGGCCTGCACCGCGAGCAGAAGCGCGCAATGAACCGGGTGATGAATCGCGCTGCGCGTGGCTCGCTCGAAGGCGTGGACGCGGCAGTGCTGGTGATCGAAGCCGGCCGCTGGGACGAGGAAGATACCCTGGCGTTTCGCGTGCTCAGCGACGCCGAGGTGCCGGTGGTGCTGGTGGTCAACAAGGTTGACCGCCTCAAGGACAAGACCGCGCTGTTGCCGTTCCTGGCCCAGGTCAGCGAGGGACGTACCTTCGCGGCCGTGCATCCGGTATCCGCCCTCAAGCGCAAGGGCCTGGAAGCGTTGGTCGGCGATCTGCTCAAGCTGGTACCCGAAGCCGAGGCCATGTTTGGCGAAGACGAGATCACCGATCGCAGCCAGCGCTTCCTGGCCGGCGAGTTGGTGCGCGAGCAGCTGATGCGTCAGCTCGGCGAAGAACTGCCGTATGCCACCACCGTTGAGATCGAGCGCTTCGCCGAAGATGGCGCGCTGCTGCGGATCGGAGCGGTCATCTGGGTCGAACGCGAAGGCCAGAAGGCGATCGTGATTGGCAAGGGCGGCACCCGCCTGAAGGAAATCGGCGGCAAGGCGCGTCTGCAAATGGAGCGCCTGTTCGGTGCCAAGGTCTTCCTCGAAACCTGGGTACGCGTGCGCGAGGGCTGGTCGGACGACGAGGCTGCGCTGAAGGCGTTCGGCTACGAATGACGCCAGGATCGGGAACCGGGGACCCGGGACCCGGGAAAAGCCAGGTCAAGCATTCGACCGGTGCGCTGCCGAAGAGGCGTTTTCCTGCATTCGCCCCATCTGCATGTTGCGATGACGGTATCGGCTCGGCTCCCCGTTGCCGTGCCGCGTCGCCATTTGGCGGCCGATCCTTCTATTTTCAAGGGTTTCCGGTCTCTGATCCCCAATCTCACCTTCTCCGCGCATGCTGATCGAGCACGAACGCGGGTTCGTCCTGCACGTGCGGGCCTGGCGCGAGACCAGCCTGCTGGTGGAGGTATTGACCGAGCAGCACGGGCGGGTGGGGCTGTTGGCGCGCGGAGTCCATGGGCCGCGCAAGCAGGCCTTGCGTGCTGCCTTGCAGCCATTGCAGTTGATTCAGTTCAGCGCCGTGCAGCGCGGCGAGCTGGCACAACTGCGTCAGGCTGAAGCGCTGGATACTGCGCCTCGGCTAGTCGGCGACACCATGCTGGCCGGTTTCTATATCAGCGAATTGTTGCTGCGCTTGGCACCGCGCAACGATCCGGTGCCCGAACTCTATGCCTGTTATACGCAGGCGCGGACGCACCTGGCAGCCGATCTTCCATTGGCATGGGGGTTGCGTCGGTTCGAGCGCGACGTGCTGGAAGGGCTGGGGTTTGCCTTCGATCTGCAGCACGACAGCGACGGGCAACCGATCGACCCGGCAGCGCGGTATCGGCTGGATCCGGAGGAAGGCGCCTTGCGTGTGTTAAGCGAGCGGCTGGCGCAGGATCGCCGCGAAACCGTCACCGGTGCGGCGCTGCTGGCACTGGGTGAGGACGTCATGCCAGCCGCAGAGGATATGCCTGGTCTGCGGCGCAGCATGCGCAGTGTGCTGCTGCATCATCTGGGTGGGCGCGGCTTGAAATCCTGGGAAATGCTTGAGGATCTGGCACGGCGTCGTTGATCGGGCCAGCCCTGGTGTGTGCGCGCTCCTGCAGCAGTCAGTGCGGCAGTGCTTTCAGCGCTACTAGCCGCGCGCATCTCAATCCGGAAGGCTGCACTACATCGAACGCTGCGCCGAGCTTGAAAGCAGATCGGCCTCGCACGCGCTCTCAATGCAGCAACGCAGCCACCGCCGCATGGAATTGGGTCCGCGCGCTCCGCGATTGCGGGTCGCCGCTTAGCAGGCGCACAGCACCGGCAAGCCGCGCTGCGCCGACAAAACCGCAGCTGGCCTGTAGCCGATGCAGATGGTTGCGTAATGCCTGTTCGTCGCTGATCTGCAGGGCCGAATCCACCGCATCCCGAGTGCCCGGCAATTCGGCCAGGAATAGCTCGCGCAGGGCATTGAGATGATGTTGCTGGCCGTTGAGCGCACTGAGCGCCGCCGCTTCGTCCCAGTCGCTGGCGGCGATGTCCAGCACGCCCACCGGGGCCACGCCGTAGCGGCCGCGGGCCAGGCCACGTCGCACGGCCTGCAACAGGCGTTCGGAGGTCAGCGGTTTGATCAGCATTTCCAGAAACCCGTCGGACTGCAGGCCGCTCTGCATCGCCGTGCTGGTGTCGGCGGTGTGCGCCAGTGCCGGCACGTCCGGGTGCAGCAGGCGCAACGCACACAGCAGCCCGCTGCCGGTGCCATCGGGAAGATTGACGTCGATCAACCAGAGATCGTGGCGACGTTCGCGTGCGCAGTCGAGGGCAGAAGAAAGGGAGTCAGCACAGTCCACCGTGGCCGGGAGACCTTCCAACACAGCCTGCAAGAATCCGCGGCTGATCGGGTCGTCTTCCACCAGCAATAGACGTGGATGGGATTCCGGGCATGTGGCCATGTTCATGCTGCCTCCTTGTCAGCGATGCCGCGTCCTGATTCGCCGCCTCCAGCGGCAGTTTGCCTGGGTTTGCTAGGCGCGACAATTGTTGCGCTGCCCAGCGCGGCCTCCGTCGATCGCATCTGCGACAATACCCCCCCTTTTTGCCCGCAGCTTGTCGCCACGTGGCCAGAACCAGAAACCGTTTCGACCGTACCCCCTTCCAGACCGCGATCACCGACCTGAGCCATGACGGCCGCGGAGTGGCGCGTCGCGACGGCGAGGGCGGCAAGGTCACCTTCATCAGCGGCGCCTTGCCGGGCGAGTTGGTGCGTGCCGAACCCACCGCCCGCAGTCGCCATTTCGATGAGGCCAAGACAGTGGAGGTGCTGGAGGCATCCCCGCAGCGCGTCGCCCCGCGCTGTCCGCATTTCGGCGTTTGCGCCGGTTGCGTGTTGCAGCATCTTGAGGAATCGCAGCAGATCGTGGCCAAGCAGCGCGTGCTGATGGATAACCTTGAGCGCATCGGTCATGTCACCCCGCAGGCCGTGCTGCCTGCGCTGAGCGGCGACAACTGGGGCTATCGGCGCAAGGGCCGGTTCTCGGTGCGCCGCGTGGAGAAGAAGGCCAAGACCCTGGTTGGCTTTCGCGAGCTCGACCCGCGGTTCGTGGCCGATTTGTCCGTCTGCTACACGGTGATCCCGCAGATCGGCGAGAATATCCCGTTGCTGGCCGCGCTGGTCGAAGGCATGGACGGCAAGCGCGACATTCCGCAGATCGAATTCATTGCCGGCGACGATGCGGTGGCATTGACCATTCGGCATATGCAGCCGCTCAGCGCGCGCGACCAACAGGCCTGGATCGCATTTGCGCAGGAGCACGGGTTTGCGATCTTCCTGCAGCCTGGCGGCGTGGACAGCGTGCATCCGCTGTGGCCGCAGGAAGTGCCTTTGTCGTTCCGTTTGCCGCAATGGGATGTGGACCTGGCGTTCCGGCCGCTGGACTTCATCCAGGTCAACGCCTCGCTCAATCAAAAGATGATCGTGCACGCGCTGGCGCTGCTGGATGCCAAGCCCGACGACCGTGTGCTTGACCTGTTCTGTGGCCTGGGCAATTTCACCCTGCCGTTGGCGCGCGTGGTGCGCGAGGTCGTGGGCGTGGAAGGCGATGCCGGGCTGGTGGCGCGGGCCAAAGACAATGCCCAGCGCAATGGTCTGGACAATGCGCAGTTCTACGCCGCCGACCTGACCCAGGATCAGCGCAACGCCGCCTGGATGCGCCAGGGCTTCGACAAGCTGTTGCTGGACCCGCCACGCTCCGGCGCCCTGGAAGTGCTGCAGCAGTTACCGCTGAAGACGTTCGAGCGCATCGTCTACGTAAGCTGCCATCCAGGCTCGCTCGCGCGCGACGCCGGCTACCTGGTCAACGAGCAAGGCTTCACGCTGGTCTCGGCTGGCGCGATGGACATGTTCCCGCATACCGCCCACGTGGAAAGCATTGCGGTGTTCGAGAGGCGGTGATTGGGGTTTCGGTATTGGGGATTCGCAAGAGCGCACCCGTTGCCTTCCAATCGCCGCTGTCGCGACGCGCGTTCTTGAATCCGACTTCAAAACGCGCTCCGTGGATTGAGACGTGTTGACGTCATCCGCCAGTAGCTCCGCTTCAACAAATCCCCACGCCGAATCGCGAATCCCATGCCCACAGAAATCGAACGCAAATTCCTGGTCGCCGGCGACGGTTGGCGCAACGCCGCGCATGCAGTGGTGCCGATGGCGCAAGGCTACATCAATGACCAGGCGGCACTGCGCAATGGCACGCAGAATGCATCGGTGCGGGTGCGGATTCAGGGCGAAAGCGCATTTCTCAATCTGAAATCGCGCGAGATAGGACGTACGCGGCAGGAGTTCGAATATCCGATTCCGCTTGCCGATGCCCGCGCATTGCTGGCGCTGTGCGTAGGCGGTTTGATCGACAAACGCCGGCACCTGGTTGCCTACCAAGGCCACGTATGGGAAGTGGATGAATTCCTCGGTGACAACGCCGGGCTGGTGGTCGCTGAGATCGAACTCGAACACGCTGACGAAACGTTTGCTATGCCCGAGTGGATCGGGACCGAGGTCACCGACGACGTGCGTTATTACAACCTGGCGCTGGCCTCGCATCCGTTTAAGCAATGGGGCGGGGAGGCGTGATTCGGGATTTGGGATTCGTAAAAGCGGAGCTGCGGCTCGGTGCTTCGCAGAGCTGATTTGCGATGTGGGATTGGTAAAAGCGGCTCTCTTGAATTTCAAGTGGGTTGCCGGGCATGCGGGTTGAACGTTTGGAAGTCCAGCTTGCCGGCAATCAGGAAGATGACGGTCTTGATGGTGGACAGGCGTTTGAAGCCGCGAGCTCTGCGCTTGGCGGACTGGAACAGGCCATTGATGGCTTCAAGGAAGCCGTTGGTCTGACGGGTCTGCGCCCAGGCGACGATGCCGTCCATGTGGCGGCGCACGAGGGCTGCGACTTCCTTCATCGCCTCGACCTTGGATCGCATCACGCAGACGCACCAGTGCTTGAGCATCTCGCGCATCACGTTGATCTGCTTTCGGTCAAGCGCCTCGCGCAACTGCTCCTTGTAGAGCCACGCGCGGGCCGTCCGT